>CAZGRF010000635.1:0-2493 GCA_964527825.1 uncultured Pirellulales bacterium | reverse complement strand
TACACTATAAGAGTGCCCGGGCCTCCGCTCCGTTCGTCCCGGTCAACTGCGGCGGCATCCCGGAGAGCCTGCTGGAAAGCGAACTCTTCGGGTACGTAAGAGGCGCGTTTACCGGCGCCCACGAGTCGCGGGCCGGATTCTTCCAAACCGCCGACGGCGGGACGATCTTCCTCGATGAGATCGGCGAGACGAGCTTGGCCATGCAGGTCAAGCTTCTGAGGGTACTCCAGGACAAGGAGGTTCGCATGGTGGGCGACTCGCGCCCGAGAAAAGTGGACGTGAGAATCATTGCCGCGACAAACAAGAACCTTGAGGATCTCATTCAAAGCAGAGTGTTTCGGGAGGAGCTGTACTATCGAATCCATGTCA
Source organism: uncultured Pirellulales bacterium (assembly GCA_964527825.1). Classification (GTDB taxonomy): domain Bacteria; phylum Planctomycetota; class Phycisphaerae; order Sedimentisphaerales; family Anaerobacaceae; genus JAFGLV01. The sequence continues at coordinate 2,124 of CAZGRF010000635.1, read as the reverse complement.
TCACGATCCAGGTTCCACCGTTGCGCTCCCGAGGTAGCGACATTCCACTGCTGGTGCGGCACTTCGCCGAGAAGTTTGCCGGCGAGTTGGGCAAATCAGTTCCGTGTTTCTCGGAAGGAGCACTGGAAGCGATGCAGAACTACGCCTGGCCGGGCAACGCGCGCGAATTGGAGAATATGATGCAGCGCATCGTTGTCATGAGCGATGAGCAGACCATCGAGATCCCGGACTTGCCGCCATTGGCGCGGTTTTCGGCCCTACGCACAACCGGGGTCAACAGGACCCTGGCCGAGGTGGAGGCCGACCATATTCGCAACGTCCTGGCCAACGCCGGCAACAACAAGACGCGCGCCGCCCAGATCCTCGGAATCGACCGCAAGACCCTGCGGAACAAGATGCACCGCTACGGTCTGGACCAGGTGTCCCGCCTGCCGGATAAGCCCTGAGACAGCAGAGCCGATGATCGGAACACGAAGGGGGAAAATTCTCCCCAGTGGCCCAATTGTCCCCACCATCAGCACCCCGGTTCGCCGAATCTGAACACGTGTCTCTCGCGGTTTCAGACAACCACATCAAATCCGCCAAAGCCATGCATATCAAATAGTTACAGCGGCCGCTTCCACAAGCAAGCCGGGTCCGGGGACGACTGGCACGGCTATTGCTATGTCAGTGTATGATGAAGATCGCCCGGCAGAGTTGCGAGCAACCCTCGCAGTGGTATTCCGCGTAATGCTATTGCCCTGGTCGTTCGCCACGGGTTGGAGTTCCTCTGGGAAAGCGGAGAAAGGGAGGTTGCAGCCATGGCAACGGGAGAACAGTCTCTGGGCCTGTGCTCGACATGCAACAGCAGTCCCATATGCACGCGGCGCGCGGGCATGAAGCTTCCCGTTCTGTTCTGCGAAGAATTCGACGACTCGGCGCCCCTGCTTCCCAACAGACGGAAGGTTCCCGTCTCGTCGCAAGAGGATGTTGTCCTTGACACGGCGCTGGGCCTGTGCTGCACCTGCGGAAACCGTGACTCCTGCATGTTGTGTCACTCGCCGGGCGGCGTATGGCACTGTGAGGAATACCGTTGAAGTGTGCGGGCACGGCACGGATCGACAATCTCTATCAGCAAGAGGTTCACATGGATAACGATGCGATTGAGAATATTGTCGCGGAACATCACGGTTCGCTCGGAGGCACGCTGTCCATTCTCAGTGAGATCCAGTCGAAATATGGGTACTTGCCACAGGACGCCCTGCGCCGGGTGGCGGCCGCGACCGGTGATTCCTTAGCGGACATATACGGCGTGGTCACCTTCTACAAAGCATTCAGTTTGCAGCCCCGCGGGAAACACCTGGTATCCGTCTGCCTTGGCACCGCGTGCCATGTGCGCGGGGCTCCCAAGATTGCGGAGGAATTCAGTCGGCAACTGGCCATTCAGCCCGGAGAGACAACGCCGGACAAGGAGTTTTCTCTGGAGACGGTGAACTGCCTCGGTGCGTGCGCTCTGGGCCCGACGGTGGTTGTGGACAACCGCTATTTCAGGCATGTCACGACCGCCAAAGTGCCGCACATCATAGAACAGGCCCGCAGCGGGTTCCAGCAATCCGGCATCTCTGTCGACGAACGGGTATTTCCCATCAGTGTGAGCTGTCCTCTGTGCGGTCGCACCCTGATGGACGCCGAGCACACGATCGATGCCCACGCCTCTATCAAGCTCGCAACATCATGTGCGGGAAGACCGGGCGTCCTGCATCTGTCCGCTCTTTACGGCAGCGCCAAGGTGGATTGTGACAGCGAGACTCCGGACGGTGCATTGACCGTGATATCGTGTCCGCACTGTGCCCGGGAACTCTCCGGTACATCGGACTGTCCCGAGTGCGGTGCACGGATGGCCATGATGGCGACCGGGAAATACGCGACGTTGCATATTTGTCCGAGACGCGGCTGTCAGGGACACAGGCTCGACCTCACGACAGCGATGCAGGACGATTCACAAGAGGGGGAAGAAGCATAATGGCAATGATGAAATCAACCGCTGATTTCAGGGAGTTTGGCCGTCGGATGACGGGCCAGCGGGATGTCGGAAAGCCATGCCTTGTCATCTGTGCGGGCACGGGGGGACAGGCCAGCGGGTCA
>CAZGRF010000634.1:0-2499 GCA_964527825.1 uncultured Pirellulales bacterium | reverse complement strand
GTGATCGTCGGCCTCAACAGCGACAGCTCCGTTCGGGCGGTCAAAGGACCGAACCGACCGATCAACAACCAGCATGACCGGGCGGCTGTGCTTTCGGGCCTCGAAACGGTCGACTATGTCACGATTTTCGAAGAGCCCAGCGTGCTGAATCTCGTCAAGAATGTCAGGCCCGATGTCTTGGTCAAGGGCGGCGACTACGGCCACGAAGGCGTGGTCGGCTGGGAGTTCGTGGAATCCTACAGCGGCAAAGTCGTGGTGGCCCCGCTGGTCAGCGGCAAAAGCTCCACGGACACGATCGAAAAAATCAGGGCCCTGCAGGTGAAGAGCGAATGACTGCCGACGAAGAACGGTCCATTCGGCAAGCGATAGAGACCCACAAGGCGATGGTGGCGCAGTTTGAAAGCCGCGCGCGCGGGACCGTTTCCGCCATAGCCCAGATGATCGTGCAGGCCATACGCTCGGGCGGCACCGTATACCTGTGCGGCAACGGCGGTTCGGCGGCGGATGCCCAGCACGTTGCCGGCGAACTTGTGGGGCGCTTCCGCACGGAGCGAAAAGCCCTGCCGGCGGTGGCGCTGTCCACGGACAGCTCGGTGCTGACCAGCATCGCCAATGATTACGGTTACGACCGGACCTTTGCCAGACAGGTCGAAGCCTTGGTCAAGACGGGCGACGTTCTCTGGGCCTTCTCGACGAGTGGCGCTTCGGCGAACGTGATCGAGGCTGCCGAGTTGGCCAAGAGCAGAGGTGCACGCGTGATCGCTTTCACAGGCCGGTCCAATAGCAGGCTCGAAAGCCTGGCGGATTTGTGCCTCTGTGCCGAGGCCGAGCTGACGGCCCGCAGCCAGGAAATCCACCAGTTGGCCTACCACATCGTCTGTGATCTCGTGGAACGGAGCTTCACCGAGTAATTTGATTGTCGCAGGACGCCATGGCACATGCAGCGGTGTTTTTCGATCGAGACGGGACCCTGATTGAAGATCCGGGCTATCTGAATCATCCCGACCAAGTAAAGTTGCTGGACGGTGTGGCCGAGGCCCTCAAGGAACTGAGGCTTCTCGGCTGCAAGACCGTCGTGGCATCCAACCAGTCAGCCGTCGCCAGGGGAATCGTCAGCGAAGAGATGCTCGGCCGAATCCACGAACGTCTCAAAGAGGCCCTCGCGCTGAAGGGAGCATCGCTCGATGGGATCTACTACTGCCCTTATCATCCCGAGGGGGTAATCCCGGAATACAGCAAGGACAGCGACTGGAGAAAGCCCAAGCCCGGCATGCTGCTGGCCGCCGCCGACGAGATGGATATCGACCTGACGAAGTCCTGGATGGTGGGAGACAAACCGAGCGACGTAGAGGCAGGGCGCAACGCCGGCTGCCGAACCATTCTCATTCGCTCGGGGCCCGCCACCCATGACGCCAAGGAGGAAGGTCCGGACCATGTCGTCGTCAACCTTAGGGAGGCTGTCAATGTGATCAAGGAGTTCCACCGTTCCGCCCGGGAGGAGCCGGCGGCAAAGGTCCAGGCAGCCGATCCGGACCTGGATTCAGAGCCGAACGACTACAAAGTCACGCGTCTCGAAGCCGAGCAGATCGCCGCGCAACCCTTCAAGGCCGAAACCGCCGCGCTCGCCGACGAACACGCGACCGTCGATCGCGATACACCGCGGTTGCTCGCCGATATCCTCGAACAGCTCAAGCGCATGCAAAGGAACGAGATGTACGGTGAGTTTTCCGTCACGAGACTCTTGGCAGGCGTCATACAGGTCTTCGTGCCGTTCTGTCTGCTGCTGGCGCTGTGGCTTTTCATGAGTCCGGACCGAGACTACAACAGCATTCTCGTCGCCTTGGGATTCGGCGCCGTCCTGCAAACGATGGCTCTGACGTTCTATATCATGCAAGGCCGACGATGACACCGAGACTTGCCTACGTGAAGACCCTGGCCGTTCGCTGCCCCAATTGGGTGGGGGACATTGTAATGGCCACGCCGGTTTTCGAGTGCCTGCGTGCGAACCTGCCGCAGGTCAGGATCATCGGTGTGCTCAGGAAATCGTCGGAAGGGATTCTCCGGGACAGCCCGTGGTTCGACGGCTTCGTGCCCATCGATGACAAGTCGTGGGCGGGTTTCCGGGACATGCGCGCACGACTGCACGAGTGGCGGCCGGACGCCGCCATTCTCCTGACCAACTCCTGGCGATCCGCCCTGACGATGCGGCTGAGCGGCGTCAAGACTCTCTATGGCTATCGGCGCGAGGGGCGCACCTGTCTGCTGGCCGGAGGCCCGGCCGTGCCCCGCAACAGCCACGGAATCATCCCCATCCCCATGACAGACTACTACATCGAGATATGCCGTTGGTTGGGTCTGGAGGTTCCCTCGCAGATGAAGCCCAAGCTGTTCGTCGGCGAGGCCCTTCGGCAGCGAGGCGACGCCCTCTTGAGAAAGTACGGCGTTGGCCAAACGGATCTTTTGGTCGGTCTCAACCCCGGCGCCAGCTTCGGCTCGTCG
>CAZGRF010000633.1:0-2503 GCA_964527825.1 uncultured Pirellulales bacterium | reverse complement strand
CGTCGAGGAAGGCGGGCGACGGCGGATTGTGGCTGGCGCGGATGGCGTTGAAGCCGTAGGCCTTCATCAGTTGGACGCGGCGTTCCTCGGCGCGGTCGATCGCGACGGCACCGAGCGGGCCGTTGTCATGGTGCATGCAGCCGCCCTTGAGATGGACCACCTCGCCGTTGAGTTCGAAGCCCTTCTCGACGGTGAACCGCAGGGTGCGGATACCGAAGGTGGTTTCTGAACGGTCGAGGACATTCCGGTCTTCAACCAGTTCCACGTCGGCGCGATAGAGCGCGGGATTGTCCGGGGACCAGAGCGACGGTTCGTTTACGGTGAATTCCTGCGTGAATTCCTGCTTTCTCCCGGCCGGGATATGCACTTCATACTCCAGCGTATCGAGCGTTTCGCCGGCGGGCCCGACCAGACGGGTGCGTAAGCCCACGGCAACGTCCGCACCACGACTGTTTTCAATCGTGGTGGCCACATTGACGGTAGCGCTGGTCTTGGAGATGTCGGGTGTGGTCACATGCACGCCCCAAAACGGGATATGCACGAGATCAGCCACCGCCAGCCAAACATGGCGGTAGATACCGGAGCCGCTGTACCACCGGCTGTTTTTGCCGGTGTTCCTGACCCGGACGGCGAGCACGTTCTCCCGGCCGGCGGGCTGGAGATGGTCCGTCAGATCGAAGACAAATGACGTATAGCCATAGGGATGGTTACCCAGGTGCCGACCGTTGAGCCATACGTCCGCGTTCATATACACGCCGTCGAAGCAGATCGTGACGTTCTTGCCTTGATCGGAAGGCGCCAGGGTAAAGTGCTTGCGATACCAGCCCGTACCGCCCACGAAGTAACCGGTCGAAGCGCCGCCTGCGCTGAGAGCGGAGTCGAAGGGGCCGACACGCATGGATTCTGACCCGGCCCTGTAGATACCTCCTTCACCGGCCCTGTCAAAGACGCGCACGGCCAGCACATCGGAACCGTCGCCGCGCACCAGCGACGCGGGAACGCGATAGCGACGCTGAGCATCCCACGCCGTGCGGTAATCGGGCGGAAACGATCCCGTGCCGCCGATGCGCTGGCCGTTGAGAAACGTCTCGTCCACGTCATCAATACAACCGAGCAGCAGATCGAAGTCCTTGCCGCGGCATTCTGCCGGGATGTCAATGCGGCGGCGATACCAGCCGTACACGTCGTTGCCGGTATAATTCGAATGACGCTCCCAGGTATTCGGCAACGTGACGCTCTGCCATTGGCTATCGTCGAAGTCAGGCGCTTTCCATGCGGCGTCATCACCTTTCTGGAAACGCCATGGGCCGGTTACGGCCGGCAATTCTGGAGCCAGCGGTTCTTCCCGCGGCGGCAGGTCCTCGATGCTCCAGTCATGAGGCAGGTCCACCGTTCGCCAGGCTGAGTCGTTGAAGGCGGCCTCTTCTGCGCCGGAGGCATCCTCTTTGAGGAAGCGCCAATCCAGATCGAAGTTGTTCTCGCGTTTCAACTCCGAACTCGCAGCGCAGGGCACAGTGAAGACTTGGAGGGCGATCAGGCAACCGATGCCTATTGTGCAAAGCCTCGTATGCACGGATGCCACGTGAACAGATTCAGTCTTCCTCATAATATAGTCTTCCTTTCTCTTGAATGGCGCTACGCTCCGATGCGGCGCGGCGACTTGAGTGAAAGAGAGAATCTGTCATGGGTCGGAAGCTGTCGGTTTGCTCCCCGTGTCGAATCATGGTGCAATCTCCTTTGCCAACGATTGGTTGTCGATTCCCGACAGCGGCTCCGATGATCGCGCCAAAGGAAAAGCGTTCGCGCATAACCAATCGTTCCATGCCTCAGACCCCTGAGTTACCCGTGGCTTCTTCACCACAGGCTGGAGACTGCCGCCGATCCTTGCCTCCGGCCCGTCGGCATCACACGGACAACCATTCGTCTTGTTTGATCTTATTGGGCCGTAATGGTCATCGGCAGTGTCAGTCGGATATCGTCCGATGCCGCAGCCACGAGAATCTCGTACTTGCCCGGCTCGACCACGTATTGCTTAGCTTCCGCATCCCAGTAACGCAAGCGTTCGGTGGGCACCTCGACCGTGACGGTCTTGGATTCGCCCTGCTTCACGTTCACACGGGCAAAACCACACAGCACGAGTTTCGGCTGCGGCACCTTGGAATCGACATGGCGGTAATAGACCTGTGCCACATCGTCGCCGTCGTACTTGCCGGCGTTCTTAATCGTGAACGTGACCTTGGCCGTACCGTCGGCGGCGACTTTCTCCGATGCCAGCTTACCGTTGCTGTACTCGAACTCGGCGTAGCTCAACCCGTGTCCAAACGCGTACAATGGCTTGCCCTTGAAATACCGATAGGTGCGGTTGCTAAACGAGTAGTCCGTGAAGTCCGGCAGGTCAGCCGTGGCTCGGTAGAAGGTCAGCGGCAGATGGCCCGACGGGTTGACGTCGCCGAACAGGACCTCGGCCACGGCTTGTCCGCCTGACTGGCCGGGATACCATGCC
>CAZGRF010000632.1:0-2512 GCA_964527825.1 uncultured Pirellulales bacterium | reverse complement strand
TCGAACTGGTAGCGCGCCTCCATGATCGACATGTCCTTCTCGTAGGGATCGTTCCGGAGGCGGTAGCCGGCGTGGGCTTCGTAGAAGCCGTGATACTCGATCTCGTGCTCGTCAAGCCATGCCTTGATCGGGTCCTGTTTCTCTCGCTCGTCCTGGCCCGAGACGACGCCGGAGAAGGCCGCAGCAAGCAGAGCCACTGCGGCCGCGATCTGCCGTGACAACCTCATCGCATGGCCTCCCGCGGGGGTCGCTGCAGATAGCGCTCTTCGAAAATGTCCCCAATCCCGATGTTGTACTTGACGTCGGTGAACGCCATTTCGGTCTTGCCGCCTGTTTTGAGGTCAGTGACGACCGACTTGGTGACAGTGGGGAATCCGTCGATCTCTTTGACCTCCTGGGACTCGATGGTGCGATAGAGCTTGCCTTCCCTGTCGTAGTACTCCATCTTCATCGGCATGTACGTCTTGCGATCGATCGCGACGTTGTAGTAGCTGAACTCATCCTGGTCGGGCTTCTTCGGAGCGTTCTTGACGATGAACCGCTCCGGCGTGGTCTCGACCAGCTCGTGCGTGTCCAAATCGAGACTGCGGCCGGAGACGTCTTCATAGACGAAGTCGGAGCCGACGAAGCTGGTCCGCTTGTCTCCGGCGGCGATGCGCTTGACCAGAGACAGCGCCGGCAGGTACAGCCAGCGATCGTCGTCGGCACCCGCGCCGGTGTGCTTCTTGACTAAGTAGACCATCTGCCGCACATCAGCGGGCCTCTGGAAGTAGACGAAGTAGTTCTGGTCTCCCCCGTCGGCGACGTCTTTCCGCAAGATGATGAACTCCCGCTCGCGCGTCTGGCCCGCCTTGCTGGTGATCGTCATCTTGACCTTGGCCTTGCCGTCGTCACCCTGATAGTAGGCCATGATGTTGGCCTTGTTGACGATGGTTTGCACGTCCGGGACGTTCGGCTCGGCCGCACCAGCCGCGCTGGAAACCAGTACACTCGCGGCAACCGATAGAAGCACAATACAGTTCGTCTTTCGTGACATCGTGTACCTCCGTCTTTCCATGTTAGCCTTTGACACCGAGCTTGCGGAGCAACGTCATCATCGGACACCAATTGGTGAAAGCCGACTGCAACAGGTTCAGCCCGACCAAGCCGGTGAAGAGCAGCCAGTAAGGGGAATGGTAGTACGCCAGCAAAACGCTGACGATCACAAACAACCCGGCAATGCCTCTCAGATCTCTTTCAACATTCATGGTTTCAATCTCCTGTTTGGAGTCCCGCGTTTACGCGGTCTTCAACCGCCTGAAGGCGGAACTCCGAACGACTTTGACTCGCGTTCTATTTCTTCGCTTCTGCTTCAATCCGGCGACAGGCCTGGCGGCGTGACAACATGCCGCAGGTTAGCGCCAGTACAGGAATCGCTATCGCACTGATCCAGGCCAGCGTGGTCCAGCCCGCCAACTCGAACTGGTGCACGTTCAGGGCCACCAGGACCACCGCCGCAACGGCAATGATGACACAGAACACACAGTTACAGCGCACCGACTGCGGCGCTCGGGCCGGCTTGAACAACGCCTTCTCGGCCACCGTCAGGATGGCGGGCAACACCAGGAGCGTCACTACGCCCGACAGCGCCATGATCGCGCAGAGGAAGATGCCCACCGTCTTGTACGGAACCAGCGGCGCCGCCAGCAACGGCAGGAAGCCGATGGCGATGACCAGAACGTTACGGCTGATGGCCCGCGCCGGTTCGCCGAACATGACGGCGGCGCTGGCCTTCCACGAGCCGGTCTCGGCATAACTGGTCCGGGCCCGTTCGAGGAAATGGATCGCGAAGTCCACCGCCATGCCCAACGTCAGAGCGCTCAGCACCGCCACCGGCATATCGTAGTCCTTACCGATCAAGCCGATCAGGCCATAGATCACGGCGATCGTGATCGACAGCGGCACCATGCAGACCAAGCCCCACAGAGGCGAGCGGAACAGAATCGCCATCATCATGAAGACGATGATGAAGCTGCCCAGCAGCGACTGGAGCATGCCCCAGACCATCTTCCGTTGCCAGACGATGTTGATGTACGTCAGGCCCGCCCATTGGTGCGTCAGCGGAACCGGCGGGGGATTGGCCACGAAGAACTGGTTCACCACGTTGACGACCTTCTCCATGTCGCGGTTGTCGCCGCTCTTGAGCTGGAGCCAGATATTGGCTTTCTTGAAGTCGGGGGTGACGAAGTGCCACAGGTCGTCAGGGGTGTGGCTGCTCTGGAACTGCATGAGGCACTGCGCCACGGCCGACGACGAATCAGGGACACGGTAGTTTTCCTGCGCGCCGTTGATGAGCTCCTGATGCACCTTCTTGACGATGTCGCAGACGGAATTGCTCTTGCCGACCAAGTCGATCTGCTCCGTAGCGGCCTTGAGCCTGGCCATGTAGCCCAGCACATCGGGCTGCTTGAATATGCCGAACTGTTCCTTCTCCAACTCGAAGAAGCTGGCCAACTCGTACCACGCATCGGCC
>CAZGRF010000631.1:0-2514 GCA_964527825.1 uncultured Pirellulales bacterium | reverse complement strand
CGATGAGGCTCAGGAAATCGATAGTTCCGGCTGAATACGCGGCCTCCGAAGCCCCCACCAACTCCTCGGCCTTCGGCACGAGCGTGCCGCCGTAGAGCCTGACCTTGCGCCCGCTGTCCTCGTAGTCGTAGAGAACTCGCTCTGCTCGCACGATCAAGGTGTTTTCCATGTCCTGTTTCTGATGGGAAACGCGCCTGGCAGCAGCTCGGGCCTGCAATTCCGCCGCTCCGTAGCTCTTGCGCCAGATCGGGAGGTTCATACTGAACATCAAGATCACAGGATCTTTGCCGCTGTCGGCGACGCCCGGCATGGCAGCGTCGCCCGTGTCGATCCAATCCACACCGACACCCAAATCGGGGTAGAATCGCTTTTTCGCCAGTTCGACCCGGCTTCGCGCGCTTTCAATATCGAAGTCCATCGCCCGCAACTGGGGGTTCTGCCGCCGGAGCGCAGCGAACACTTGAGTCCGATCCACGTCGGCCGGCGACGAAGGCTCCTCCTTCGGCCAAGGCAGCGCATCGTCACTCCGCCGGTTCAGCACCGCATTGAGCCGCGCGACGATGGGCATTCGCAGTTCCTCCAGTGCCTTGAGCTTGTCGTCCAGTGTTGCCAATTCCACCTGGGCTCGGATGATGTCCGGATGCCGGGCGGTGGCCGTGATGTACTTGTTGCGAGCCACCTCTTCGAAATGCTTCACCAGATCGAGGTCCTCGCGGGCGATCTCGATGGCCTGCTGCAGGTAAACGTACTCATAGAAGGCATCCTTGACCTCGTGGAACAGTTGGAGCTTTCTGGCCTCATAGCGCTTTTGTGCAGCCTTGGCGACGGTGGCCGCCGCATCCGTGCGTGCCTCGATAGTCCCGAACCAGGGGAATACCTGCGTGATATTGACGCGCTGCCTCTGGGGGCCGACACGTGTCTCCACCTCCTCGATGAAGTAACCATAGGTGAACCGGGGATCAGGCAGCGCCTTGGCCTGGGGAACCTCTTGCAGTGCGGCCTCCCACTCCTCAAAAGCCGCCTGGAGACCGGCGTTGTGCAGCGCGGCGTGTAACAGGTACTCCTGCAGCGTCACGGGAGCATTCGGCTCGGCGCCCGCCCCGGAAGACACGGGAAAGGTGCTGACGGCAAGGGCCAGCATCATGGCCACGTGCATTGGATTCGCTCTCATGCGATTCCTCGCTCTCTAAACAGCAAGTGCAGTTGCCAGTCACAACTTCGCATCGGCAGGCGCCTAAGCATAATCGGGCTCGTTGCCCGGTTTCCACTTGATGTTGCAGCCCATGCTGGGCTTCTGCAGCTGGGGAACCGGCCGGCCGGCGAGCACCGCATCCAGAGCCGCCCGCAAGTCCACTCCCGTAATCGGCTTGCCGTTGCCCGGCCGGCTGTCATCCATCTGCCCGCGATAGACCAGCTCACGACGTTCGTCAAAGAGGAAGAAATCCGGCGTGCAAGCCGCATGGTAGGCCTTCGCGACCTCCTGCGTCGCATCATACAGATACGGAAACGCGAAGCCTTTCTGCTTGGCCACTCGCGCCATCATCTCGGGTCGGTCGTCGGGGTAGCTATCGACATCGTTGGAGTTGATAGCAACGATTGCGACATCCTTGTCCTGGTATTCCGCGGCCAGCCCGGCGAAGTCGTCAAGGATGTGCTTGACGAACGGGCAGTGGTTGCATATGAACACGATCAACACCGCCTTGGCGCTGTCGAAATCTGAGATCGAGACTGTCGCGCCCCTGGTGTCGGTCAAACTGAAGGCGGGCGCCTTCGTCCCCAACGGCAGCATGGTTGAGGCTGTCGCAGTCATAGCAGAACTCCTTTCCTGAGAGAAGATCACTGCGCGTCAACTTCTGACTATATGCCGTCGCAGGGCGAATGTTCTGTCAATCCCCGGCTTCGATCAATGCGACACGCTCAAGACGATCTTGCCGAACTGCTTGCCGGCCTCCATTTTCTTCATCGCGTCCCCCACGCCTTCCAGGGGAAAGACCTCATCAACCACCGGTTTGAATCCTGAAACCGTCACGGCTCTGACCATCTGCCGCAGCTCCCCGACCGACCCCAGCGTCGAGCCGAGGATCGTCAACTGATTCCAATAGACGGCCTGCAGGTTCGTCTCCGCGAGCGGCCCGGTCGTGATCCCGCAGAGCACGATTCTCCCGCCCTTGCGTGCTACCGAGAGGTCAATCGGCCACGTCGCGGCCCCCACCGCATCGATCACCACATCTACGCCCCGACCGGAGGTGATTTGCCTGACACGCTCGGCCACGTCCTCCTTTGTGTAGTTGATGGCGTGGTCGGCGCCCATCTCCTTCGCCCGGGCCAGTTTGTCGTCCGATGACGATGTCACGATGACCTCGGCCCCCACCCGCTGGGCCAATTGCAGGGCGCACAAAGCCACGCCGCCACCGATGCCGTGAATCAGAACGCTGTCGCCCGGCTCGACCTCGGCCCGCGTCACCAGCATGCGCCACGCGGTCAGATAGGCCAGGACGAATCCCCCCGCCTCTT
>CAZGRF010000630.1:0-2522 GCA_964527825.1 uncultured Pirellulales bacterium | reverse complement strand
CCCCAGATGGCGAGGTCCTGGTGCTTCTCCGCTTGCAGGATGAAGAGCTTGTCGGCAATCGGTTCATAGACAAGCAAGCCCCAGCCGCTGGCCTCCACCGCTTTCGTCGCGGCGACAAACTGACTCTTCGTGGCTTCGACAGAGCCAAAGCTTTTGGCCAGGTGCTCGGCCAGGCCATTGGGAACGCCGGGCTGGGCCGGGTTCATGGAGTTCCAGAACAAGGTGTGCAGGACGTGGCCGCTGCCGTTGAAGGCCAGGTCGCGACTGAGCGCCTTGATCGAGCTATAATCGCCGGCCTTGCGCGCGGCCTCCAGTTTCTCCAGGGTGCTGTTGAGCCCTTTGACATACCCGGCATGGTGCTTGTCATGATGGATTCTCAGCGTCTTCTCATCGTACAGCGGCTCCAGGGCATCGTACCCGTACGGCAGCGGAGGCAGAGTGTACGAGTTATTCTTGTATGCCCCCTGTAGAGACGCAACATTTTGCGTCTTCGCCGCACCTGAAGCTACTGCTGTCGCAGCGGTGTTGCCCGCGGCGCTTATGCCCAGCAGCGCGAGCGATCCGGCCTTGAGCACCTCTCTTCGCGATTGTCCTGTCGCCATCAGCAATCCCTTTCCGGCTTGATTATCGGGTTGGCCATTTCCCCAAGAGGATAGCTGAGCGAAGGGGGCGTTGCCATCGGGAGAATGCCTGAGAATTGCATAGGCAAACCCCCGACGCGTTCGTAGCGTGCCCTCACGGCGTCACTACAAACGGAATGCCGGCAGCCTCAATTGGCTCCGATTACCGCTACGATAGGGGGCTCAAGGTCGACCAGTCGCCTCCTCAGTTCGCGCACCCTGCGCTCGGCGTTATCCAATGTCTCTCGCGCTACGCGAATCCGCGCCGCCTTGGGGTTGAACTTGGAGACCTGGTCCAATTGCACCTGCGTCTCATCAAGTTGATTCCTCAGTATTTCCAGCCTGGCTCGGCTCTCGGCCCCGTCGATGGCCATCTTGCTCAGTTCGCTGCTCAACCGGCTCATTTGCTCGCCTCCGGCCGACTTGGCCAGCTCTTCTTGTCGTCGGGCCAACTCGATGCGAGCCTTCATCACACCCTCTTTGGCCTTGACCAACCCGGACACCGGTAGTTGCCCTGCCTTCACCTGCATCTCCAGACTGCTGAGCACTTCTTCGTTGGCCTGCAGGATCTTCGCCAATTCCTGTGTGATTTCGTCGCCGTGCTGTCTCTCGGCCAACTCTCGCCGCGTGATGTCTATCTGCCTCTCGATGGCCTTTCGTCTGGCGTCCATGCTCGCCAGGTCCATCTCGAGGGCCCGTATGCTCTGTGTCAAGTCGCGGCGCCGGGACGCCAGGTCCTGGATGTCCACTTCGTCTCGCAATTCACCGGCAATGTCCTGTCCCGCTTCCTGGGCGGCTACCGCTTGAATGACAACCACGTCTTCTTTGACCTCGCACACGACGCGGCCTACACTGGAGGAAACGGCTCGCAGCAGAAGCGGTAGGGCTGTCCCGAGTCTCACGGAGGGCAGACCATTCATATCGATCGGCGTAGAGGGTTCAACGTCGGCATTGTCCAGCAGGCTCTTCCACAGTACGATGATCGGCAGCGGCGGTGAGACCGACTCTTGCAGCACTGTCATGGCCTCGCCGAAGGGCATTTCGGGCTTCAACTCTGACAGGTCAACGGTGGTATTGAGCTGGCTGAGCCCGAATATCCTTCCGGGAGAACGGCTCCCGAGCAACTCGGCCAATTGCTCGGCCGCATATTCTTGATGGCGTTCGCCTTGGCCAACAAGGTCTGCAAGTTCACTCTCGTATCTTTCGTGTGCGTACCAAAGGGTATCGCTCAGGTTCTTCACGATCTTCCTGAGGAATTCGTCTGCGGCGGGCTTGACACTGTCCGGGAGTCTGACGGTCAGGTTTATGGTGACGCTCTGTGACGCCGGCGCACTCCACCCTCGGCCGGGCAGAGCTCCGTAGGCGCCACCCATCATGCCGCCACCCATCATACCTCCCATGCCACCTCCCATCATGCCTCCGGAATCGTTCGTGCGGCCCGATCTGTTCTCGATGTGCGACGGCGGCTCCGTTACCGGGCTTTCGTCGGCGGTTGCCTGTGGCTCGATTTGGCCTTTGCCCGCAACGCGAGGGGCAGACGCGGACATATCTGTGTACATCATCCCGTAGCGGACCTCCGGTTGTCTCGCTGTTTGCCGGTCGTATGAAGCAGGTGTCGCTTGGTAGGCGTTTGGCAACGCCGGGGCACCCGCGCCGTAACCGGTCTGTGAGAGCCATTCGATCTCGATACTCCCTTCGACATCTGCCAGGGAATCGGGGGCGCCAAATACCTCGCGGGTCGCTTGCCCCGCTACGCGGGAACTGCGGATCAGACTGCGGACCGTGTCGCGGCTCAACGGCATGATGGCTGGATTGATCGCTATGTTCACCACGCAACTGGCGCTGCGTGTATTGGAAAGTGGCTGTCCGGAACTGGAGGCCGTCATGCCGGCCAACGCCCAG
>CAZGRF010000629.1:0-2529 GCA_964527825.1 uncultured Pirellulales bacterium | reverse complement strand
GGTAGATGTTACCGAGGTTGCCATAGTCGCTGGCCATGCCTTCGAGTCGCCCGAGCTTCTCGTCGATTTCAAGTGCCTTTTTGTGCATCTCTTCGGCCCGACCGAGGTCGCTGCGTGCTTGGCAGATCAGGCCGAGCTTGGCGTAGTCGCCAGCCATGTCTTCGAGTTGTCCGAGCTTCTCATCGATTTCGAGCGCCTTGGTATGCATCTCTTCGGCTCGGTCGAGGTCCCCGCGTCCTTCGTAGACCAGACCGAGATTGCCGTAGTCGCTGGCCATGTCTTCGAGGTCTCCGAGCCTCTCATCGATTTCGAGTGCTTTGGTGTGCATTTCTTCGGCCCGGTCGAGGTCGCCGCGTGCTTCGTAGATCACGCCAAGGCTGCTGTAGTCGCTGGCCGTGCCTTCGAGGTCTCCGAGTCCCTCATCGATTTCGAGTGCTATGATATGCATCTCTTCGGCTCGGTCGAGGTCACCGCGTGTTTCGTAGATCAGGCCGAGGTTGCCAAACGC
This sequence comes from uncultured Pirellulales bacterium, assembly GCA_964527825.1. Classification (GTDB taxonomy): domain Bacteria; phylum Planctomycetota; class Phycisphaerae; order Sedimentisphaerales; family Anaerobacaceae; genus JAFGLV01. The sequence goes on along the minus strand of CAZGRF010000629.1, from coordinate 2,021 downwards.
GGCGGCTTTCCACACCGCATCCTCCTGTTCGGTCGATAATTCGATGACGCGAGTGTAGGAACTCACGGCTTCATCCAGTTGACCACGTCGTTGTTGGATATGTCCTTTGTGATGTATTGCGTACAGGCTATTCGGATCAAGGCGCAGTATTTCATTGCACGCCTCTTCCGCCGTGTCTATGTCGTCACGCAAGTAGGCCACCGCTGCAATCTCGCGATTGCGCTGGATTGACGCATCCTCTTGGCGGTCTCGCTCTTCGATCAGCAGTTCTTGCAGACCCGTCATGTCACCGGATTCGCGCAGTTCCCGCAAAGCCTTCTCGGCATCTGGGCGATTGCCCTGGGCCTCAAGCTCCTCAACCCGCCTGATAGCCTTATCGCGTTCTCGTCTCGCCTGTTCGAGTTCGATACCGGCAGATGTCAGTTGGTTCCTCAGACTCCCTCTGTCCTCAACCGCTTGTTCATGGTATGGAAGTAGTGATTCAGCATCCATTCCCTGTCTCTTATCCACAATGACGGTTGCCCCCGGGCCCACCGCGGTGCCATCTCCCTCGACTGCGACAGGCGCGTTCTTGTTTCGCATGACGAGACCCACGATTGCCACGAGTGCGGAAATAGCAATCACAATCAATGTCCAGAGGAGAATCTTCTGGTTCCGTGTCCAACGTTTCTTCGCCATGATCTACTCCCCATCGACAATCGGGTTGGAGCGGAAGCCGAGCCTTTCGGTTCCGCTTTTCGTCCGACGAATATCCGCTGTTCGTCCATTCTCGCTGCGTTGCCTCCCGGCAGGTGTCTGGCTGTATCGGGTCTCCAACGCTTCGCGGGCGACACGCCGAGAACAGTATAGGCGCGAGCGGGCCGAGGGACAAGGACTCTTCCTGACTCCAGCGCTACGGCAGCTTTTCCAGGTCTGCGAGGTCTTGGTGTCGGCCAGAGGCCTTCTTGTTGAGTTTGAGGTGCCTTAGACTGATCAGATCGGCGGGCACGCCGTCGATAGAGTCTTGCACTCGTTCCTCATAACATGCGGCGAAATCGACGCCGGAGATGGTGGTCGCTATCTCTATCCTCACGGGCGGGACGCCCAAGCGGGTGATCTGCCATGGCCGTAGGAACAGTTCCGACGACAGGTCGGGAGGATCGAAGCCGAACTCCTTCAGCGCGGCCACGATCTTGTCGGCATTCGCTGGATGAACCGCTACCCACACGTCCATGTCGGCCGTCGCACGGGGATAGCCGTGGTAGGCGACGGCGTATCCGCCGATGAGCAAGTACTCAACCTTGTGGGCGTTGAGCAGTCTCAAGAACTCTTTGAAGTCGGGTGGTAGATGGATCGTAGCCATAGACGATCTGACGCATCAGCTCCACAGCCTGCAAACGCTCCTCGGGGGTCTTGGAGAGCCAGTAGGCTTTTTCGTCCGACGGATCGAGTAGCGAGCCCGTTGAGAAGGCAGTCTTGTCGATCTTGGCGGCAGTGAGTCTGTCCATGAGCCTATTGTATCGTGAAGGACCGGAGGGGTAAACAGGCCATGAGCGACGTTGATGGGTTTGGGCTCGGTCTTTCGTGAAACGCCGGAGGGTCGGCAGGTTCATAATGACGCCGTAAGGCGTTCTTGGTGAGGGCGAATACGGATTCGCCCTTGCTTATGCCCTTACGAGCACACTGCAAACGGGCGCCCTGCTGAATCAAGGCCGGGCACACGGCGTCTGTTAGGTGAAGAGATCAGCGAGAACGCCGGCGGAGGTGTTCTTGCGGATCTTGACAGTGACGAGGTCGTTCTTATCGGGCATGGGCGACCCGTCGTTGCCAACGTAAGCCGTGAAGTAGCGCTCGGCCCGTCCGTGGGGGCGCGGTTCGGTGCCCTCGATGAGGACCTGGGCTGTCTCGCCGAGGAATTGGGTGCGGAAACGGCTTTGAAGCTGCTGGTCCAGGTCGCGGAGGACCCTGGATCGCTCTTTCATAACTGCAGATGAGACCCTGTCCGGCATCTTGGCGGCGGCGGTTCCCTGACGCGGCGAGAA
>CAZGRF010000628.1:0-2533 GCA_964527825.1 uncultured Pirellulales bacterium | reverse complement strand
AGGTCATCGGCATCTACGGCGACCGCCAGACCATCATCGACGACGGCGTCTCCAAGCAGCTCACGCTGAAGAAGGGACGGAACGTGGTGCGCGGCGCCATCGTCAACCGCAGTGGAGCCGCCGATTTCTGCGCCCGGCTCCTCGACGCGAACGACCAACCGTTGAAGGGGTACACCGTGAGCGTCGGTGACGCGAAGTAGCTCTGACTGATGATGTGAAAGCTAACTTCACTCTTCTGCTGGAGTCGTCTGCGCTGGGACCACGGCACGAGGGTCAACCAGTAGCGTTGATCCTGTGTCAGGATCGACAAAGGGGCCGGGCGGTCGCGTCTCGCCGGTTGGCTTCCCGAACATGTCGCTGTCGATCTGGTTGAATACTGCCACGCTCGGTAACTCGTGCGCGTCCATGGTCAATTCCAATCGGTCGGGATCGAAGTCCAGATTCATGGATAAGGAGGCCCCGTTTTTGTCCCAGCCATAGGAGTCACGCCACGCCGGCAGGTCGAGCCACTTCTGCGATTCATCTGTGGTAAGCCCCAGATGGCCTTCGGGCATTGAGGCATAGACGTTGCCGTTGGCCTCGTTGCTTTCGTTGAGGAACACGATGGCTGCCTTACCGCAGCTCGTGAAGATATTGTTGTAGATTTTGTTCTCGCTGCCCGTGCCGCTGCCCATACGTTCCGGGCGCAGGACCGGATACACACCATCGTTATCGCAGCGGCCGATCAGGTTTTGGGCGATGATCAGACGGTCGGAGGCATGGATGAAGATGCCGGATCCGGCAGCGCCTCTCTGTCCCGGCGTGCCCGGCTCAGCGTTGCGAACATCCCAGATCACGTTGTTGTCGATCTGGTTCTGGTTGCGGCTCATCTCGATATGTATAGCCGCGCTGACGGTCAGCACGTCGGCCAGCACGTTTGCTGTGATGCGGCAGTTCGTATTTCCGACATCCAGCCAGACCGCGTTGGCGTGGCGGATGTGCCGCACGACGTTGCGGCGGAAGAGCAGATTTCGGGCGTTGTGGAACTTAGCGCCCGCGGATTCCCAGGCACGTTCGGCGCCCTGCCAGCCGATCCACTCGATGAGATTGTCCTCGATGAGGGTGTCGCGGGTGCCCATGCCGCCGATGCCTTCGATGCCGCAGTAGCGGATCGTGTTCCCGCGAATGATGTGAGCTGTCCCGGACTGCGGCGCAGTCCCGGTGTTCCAGTTCCCGTTGCCGATGTCCAGCCCCACGCTGTTGGCCCATTCGATCGTGTTGCCTTCGATGATCCAGTGGTTGCCACCGTTTGTGGAGACCAGTCCTCGCTGCGGCGGCGCGAAGGCGTTGCCGGCGTGTTGGAACGTGATCCCCTTGATGCGGATGTAGCCCAGGCCCTTCTGTAACGGGGCAAAGACCTGCTCGCGAGCGGTGATTTCGATCAGTGGTTTTTCGGGAGTGTCGGCGGGCACGCGTATGTGAATGACGTTTCCCTGGTGTTCCACCCAGAACCTCGCATCCGGCGCGCCGCCGATTTCCTGCATGATCGGTCCCGGGCGTATCCGGACGGGCAGGACGCTGCGAGACATGGACCGAGTGGCGGACTGCAGCGGCGTGCTGCCCAGCTCACGGAACTGCTCGACCGGCTCCAGCGGCATGCCGTTCACGAAGACCAATCCCCGCCGGCGGAAATAGGGACCCATATCGACAGCCTTGGTGTCCAGCCAGGACCAATCGCCCTGCGCGTTGACCATGCCGAAGGGATTGTAGGCATCAGGGAACATCGCGCCGGTAAGCTCGTGGTGCCAGATGTCCGTTGGGCTCGAAGAACCGCCTCTGCGCATCGAATAGCCCGTGCTGCGTTGCCAGCCGTCCTTGAGGACTTCCGATCCTTTCACGATGACTTCTGCTCCCGGCGCGGCCTCATAGCTGATCATACGATTCGGATCTGCGCCGCCCCGTGCCGGCCGCACGCACTCGCGGTATATGCCGGAAGCGATGACCACGCGCTCACCCGGTTGCAGGACCTCGGCGGCCTTGCCGATCGTGCGGAAGGGTCGGTCGATCGTACCCGGTCCGTTGTCGTCACAGTCCGGCGAGTCGCAGTCCACGTGGTAGGTCTTGGTGAACCGGAGCGGTTGTTCCCAGAATTCGAACTCAGTCCCGTCCGGCAGCCGGGAGTCCGACGCCGCGGCCCTCTGTTGCGCCGAAAGCCAGAGGGCGCAGACCAGACAGACCGCCACCGAGCGAACCCGTCGTCTCTTGTTCATGACTGTGTCCCCCTATGCAAGGACTTGTTTATTGGCAGTGAGGTCAAGTCCCCACCCAGGTCTCGTGACTCGTCCACAGTAGTCCAGCCGGATGGGAACCACCGCCACTGCCTCTCGGACATCACGACGTTTCACAGGTGCTTTCGGATCACCTCGATCAATGCAGAGTGGGGGCGGCACTGCTTGAGAGCGAAAGACTGCAAGACTTGATCGAGCTGTGCCTGGCTCATGCCTTCGAAGCAACGCACATAGTAGGGTTGCATCAGGCCGGCGGCGTAGCCGGA
>CAZGRF010000627.1:2422-2533 GCA_964527825.1 uncultured Pirellulales bacterium | reverse complement strand
CGAGAGGTGATCATCCTGAGGCACTTCCGCAACCTGTCGTATGAGGAGATGGCCAAGGTGCTCTTCTGCAACAGGGGGACGGTGACCAGTCGCCTGTATTATGCCCGAAAA
>CAZGRF010000627.1:0-2412 GCA_964527825.1 uncultured Pirellulales bacterium | reverse complement strand
CTGGACCGTGAGAGCGGCTCCCCAGACACCGAACCCGACATCTCGGAGCCCCGGAAAGGAGGTCAGATGGTATGACCTGCCAAGAATACAAAGATCTTATGATGGCCTACTTGGACAACGAGTTGGACGACCAGCAGAGGACCGTTTTCGAGCAGCACCTAGCTTCGTGTCGCAACTGCGCGAAGGAGATGGAGGAATTCAGGAGACTCAAGCAGATGACGGACGACGTGGCATTCGTTGAGCCGGAGGACCGTCTCTGGCAGCGATACTGGGGCGGTGTCTACAATCGTATCGAGCGCGGGATCGGATGGGTGATTTTCTCTCTGGCCGGCATCCTGCTGATTATCTACGGCGGGTTCACGGCCATAGAGAAACTCATCAGCGACCCCACGGTGAGCGTGCTGTTGAAGGTCGGCCTGCTGGCGCTGCTGGTAGGACTGGCGGTCCTGTTCGTTTCCGTCCTGCGCGAGCGCATCTACTTCTGGAGCAAGGACCGTTACCGGGATGTCAGGAGATAAACCCATGCTTCTATCCACCACGGAAACCATCGCGGGCAAGAAGGTCATCAAGCACCTCGGTCTGGTGCGCGGCAACACGATTCGGGCCCGCAGCATCGGCCGGGATATCATGGCCGGCCTGAAGAACGTCGTCGGCGGGGAGATCAGCGAGTACACCAAGCTGATGGCCGAATCGCGCGAACAGTCAATCGACCGGATGAGTGAGAACGCCAAGGATCTCGGCGCCAACGCGATTGTCGGAATCCGTTTCTCCACTTCGGAAGTCATGCAGCACGCGGCGGAAATTCTGGTCTATGGGACGGCCGTAGTAGTCGAATGACCGGCCGGATTCCCAACCTGCGGAGGTGCTTGATGCGGTCTGTGCAAAGAGTAGTTTGTGTCGCAGTCTTGTTGGCTTGTCTCAAGCCGGCGGCGATCCGTGCCCAGTCAAGCAACGCCGAACCCCAAACGCTCGCAGGGACTTGGTTGGGGACAATGAAGGTGTCCGTGACCGAGTTGAGGCTTGTCTTCAACATCAAGGCTAATCCCGACGGGTCGCTGACGGCGACGGTGGACAGTCCCGACCAGGGCGCGACAGGACTGCCGGTGAGCCGGATGAGCCTGGAGCAGGGCCGGGTCACTCTCGAGCTGGACAAGTTGCGGGCTCGCTATGAAGGCACCTTGAGCGAGGACGGGACCGCCATCGACGGGAAGTGGATGCAAAGCGGCATATCGCTGCCGCTGGTGATGAAAAGGGTCAAGGAGGTACCCAAACCCAACCGGCCCCAGGAGCCGAAGAGACCCTACCCTTACGTTGAGGAGGAAGTGACCTACCGCAATACTGAAGACGACATTACGCTGGCGGCGACGCTGACACTACCTCGCGCGGAGGGGCCTTCTCCCGCCGTCATCCTGATTACCGGCTCCGGCGCCCAAGACCGCGACGAGACTGTGTTTGCCCATCGCCCGTTCCTTATTCTGGCTGACTTCCTGACCCGGCGGGGCATCGCGGTGCTCCGCACCGACGACCGCGGGGTGGGCGGCTCGACCGGAAACATTGCCGATGCGACCAGCGAGAATCTCGCCAAGGACGTGCTGGCGGGCATCGCTTATCTGAAGACCCGCAAGGAAATCGACCCCGAGCGCATCGGCCTGATCGGGCACAGTGAGGGCGGCATCGTCGCACCGATGGTCGCGGCGCAGTCGCCGGACGTGTCGTTCATCGTTCTCATGGCCGGCACCGGTGTGACCGGTGCGCAGATCATCGAAGGACAGATCACCCGACTGCTGAAAGCTGCCGGCACGGAACAGTTGGTGATAGACGCGACGCTGGCTGCCCAGCGGCAAGTGGTTGACATCGCCGAGCACGAGACGGATGTGCAAGTGCTGAAGCAGAAGGTCCGCGAGGTTATGGCCCAGGCCGTGTCGCGCCTCGACGAGAAGCAGAAACAGTCCTTGGGATATTCCGACGAATACGTCGAGATGCAGGCTGCGGCGGTTGCGTCACCGTGGTTTCGTTTCTTCATCAGCTACGATCCGAAGTCAACCTTGATGAAAGTCCGGTGTCCGGTCCTCGCGGTCAACGGGGCGCTGGATGTGCAAGCCTGGGCCGACGAGAATCTGCCGGCGATTGAGAAGGCTCTCCGCGATGGCGGCAATGCCGACGTTACGATTAGAAAGCTGCCCGGCCTCAACCACCTGTTCCAGACGGCCCAGACGGGGGCCATCAGCGAATACGCTCGGATCGAAGAGACCGTGTCGCCGCTGGCCTTGGAGACGGTCGCCGGGTGGATCGAGAATCACGTCGCAACGCCGTAACCTGCGGGCACAGGGCGTGAACCTGTCTGCCCATCGATATAAGCGAAAGGACATCAGATGGAATGGCTCAAAGACTTCCTGGAACCTGAGTTGATCT
>CAZGRF010000626.1:0-2533 GCA_964527825.1 uncultured Pirellulales bacterium | reverse complement strand
GCGCGTATCGGGTGCTTGAATGCCGCGACACGGGGCGCGTGGACATCCGTCTGGACGCCCAAGGTCTGCCGGCGTTTATCGAAATCAATCCCTTGCCTGGACTGCATCCGACCCATTCGGACCTGCCCATGATCGCGACTCAGGAGGGAATGGCCTACGAAGAACTCATCGGGCGCATCGTCCGCAGCGCCCTGGCCCGCCGGGAGTCGGCCGCATGCCGCGTCGAAAAGTCAGCGTCCTGATCCTGTACAACAGTCCGCAACCGGCCGGCGCCGACCACGCGTTCGTTGAGAGTGAGGCGGGTGTTCTCGCCGAGGCGCAAGCCGTCGAAAAAACGCTGAGCCAGTTGCGCATCCCGCGTCGTGTAGCAGGCGTCCGCCGGTTTCAGGACCTGCCCGCGGTTCTGGCGGCCTCTGACGAGACAGTCGTATTCAATCTGGTCGAAGGCTTCTGGGAAGACGCCGGGCAGGCGAACCTGGTGCCCTCCGTCGTACGCAGTTTCGGCAAAGCCTGCACGGGCACCGACACGCGGGGCCTGCTGCTGTCGCTGGACAAGTGGCAGAGCAAGATCCTGCTCTCGGCGGCAGGCCTGCCCACACCGCAGGGCCTGATCATCAAACCGGGCCAAGCGGTGCCGACACGCGGTCTTTTCCAGGGTCCTTTCATCGTCAAACCGGTACAGACAGATGCCAGCGAGGGCATCGACAAAACCAGCGTCATGGCAAAACCAGGCAAGACGCTGCGTGATGCGGTCCGGCGTATCCATGAGCGATGGGGCGAGCCGGCTTTGATCGAGCAGTTCATCGACGGCCGCGAGATGAACATCTCCGTGATCTTTCGCGATGGCGAACCGCAAGTGCTGCCTCTGGCGGAAATCGACTTCAGCGCCTTTGAGACGGACGGCCCGCGCATCGTGGGCTATGAGGCCAAGTGGCTGGCCGACAGCTTTGAGTTCCACCACACTCCGCGGATCATCCCGGCGCCGTTGCCACCGCGACTGGCCGAGCGCATCCGGGCCCTGGCGAAAGATGCCTGCCGCACGCTGTCCTGCTCCGACTACTGCCGGGTGGACCTTCGCCTGGACCGTGCCAACTATCCGTACATCCTGGAGGTCAACGCCAATCCGGACATCTCGCCCGACGCCGGGTTCGTGGCCGCTCTGGAGGCCGCCGGTATCTCCTTCAAAGACTTCGTCAAGCTGACCCTCGACAACGCCTTCGTGCGGGCACCATCGGTCGCTCACGAGAGACGAGGGCCGAGTGACAAGCAACGAATGCGCGCGCGAGACGCACAGGCGGTCGAAATACGCTGGTGCCAACCTTCAGATCGCCAGGTGGTGCTGTCGTTTCTGGCCGAGACCGGCTTCTTCCGGCCCGATGAAATGGCAATCGCGCGGGAAGTCCTCGACGAGGCCCTTGCCGAGGGGTCACGCGGGCACTATCAGTCGTTCGTCGCGCGCTGTGCATCGCGCGACGCACTGGAGACAGTTGGCTGGGTCTGTTTCGGCCCCACTCCCTGCACCGACGGTAGTTTCGACATGTACTGGATCGGCGTCGCTGCGGCTTGGCAGGGCCGAGGCATCGGACGAGCCCTGGCAGCCTTCGCCGAGAAGGCAATTGCCGCCCGTGGTGGCCGACTGATCGTCATCGAAACCTCGAGCCGCGAGGTCTACCTTCCGACGCGCCGGTTCTACGAGGTTCTGGGTTACCGTGAGGTCGCCCGCGTGCCCGACTTCTACGGCCCCGGGGATCATCGCGTCATCTTCACTAAGACCCTGTGACACATGAGGGCCATCGACCGAGACTCGTCCGCTAGGCGTGACAACCGGCAAACGCATGCGAGCGGATGCGTTTGACCTCTGCGCGCAGTGCCGCCAAGCAGGCGGGGCAAAGCAACTGGCCCGAATCGATCCGTCTGACGCTGGCCATCGGGATTCCCGCCGCTCCGCAGCACTCGCATACCGTCGTTTCCATGGCGCGTGAAGTCAGGGTCTGAAGCTTGGCTTCGGCTTCGACCCTGGCCTGGGTCTCGGCCTCCAGTTTGGTCCTGGTCGTCTCGACAACCTGGGAGAAGTCGCGCACCTTCCCCAGAAACTGCGCCTTGAGTTTTGCCACCGTCTGGTCCGCCTCGGCTCTGGCACGTCTTTCGGCGACCTCTGTGAGAGTTCCTTCCCACATCGCCAAGGCCACCCTCTGGGCCACGCCAAGATCGTCGGTGGCCGCGTCGGTCCCGTCCGGCTTCAACGGCCTGGCCTTCGGCTGGTCCTCGCCAGGCAACTTCACGTTCCACCACCAGCGGTCGCCGCGTTGATATAGCATTCCGGGTAGCGGCACTTGGAGCGTTTGCTTCTGTGTCGGTTGGCGGGGCGACTTGGTCGGCGTGGATTTCGCAGTACTCCGCTTGACCGAGGACTTCGGGTGGACCGGCGCCGATGGCAGCACGGCTGCCCTCTTGGGTCGCGACGAGGTGCTGCCGCGCCGACGCAACGGACGGCCTCTTCGTCCCCGCGAAGGTTCCCGCGTGCGCGCGTTAG
>CAZGRF010000625.1:0-2537 GCA_964527825.1 uncultured Pirellulales bacterium | reverse complement strand
GAACCCTCCGGCCTCGTCGTGGGCCTTGAGCAAGGCCTCGACTCTCGCCCGCAACTCCGTATTCTCTCCACATGCCTGATGCAAGTAGGCTGCTCTTTCTGGTCCCATCGGCTTGTCCAGCGCGCTCAGAAACAGGGACCTCACATTCGGACCGTCTTCTTTTTCCGCTGTAGGTTTCATGAGACTGTCTCTCCACCATCCAATGCGCCGTTTGAGCAGCAGGTGTGACAAGAGAATACGATGATTTCTGAAAAATCGGCAACTCAGGGAGAGGACGGCTCTTCTCCCCGCGTCATTTCATCGTACAACCACGCGCGTGCGAATGCCCAATAACGGTGGACCGTACGCCGGGATACCCCGAGAACCTCGGCAACCTCCTCAAGGGTAAGCCCGCCAAAGTAACTCAGCCTGACCACCTCTGCGGCCTCCGGGTCCTCCTCCGCCAATCGTGTGAAAGCCTCGTCCAAGGCGATTAGATCATCCGCAGGCGTCTCGATGGCCAGCGATACCCCGTCCAGGTCAATGCGTCGTCGGCCCGACCCGCGTTTCAGGCGGCCCTTGCGTCGAGCGTTTTCGATGAGAATGCGACGCATCGCCTCGGCGGCCGCGGCAAAGAAGTGGGACCGCCCCTGCCAACTCCGGGACGCGTCGCCAACCAGCCGGATGTAGGCCTCATGAACAAGTGCGGTCGCCTGAAGTGTTTGCCCGGGCGGCTCATGCGATAGTTTCTGGGCCGCCAAGAGCCGGAGTTCCTCGTACACAAGCGGCAGGAGTCTGTCGGCAACTCCGGCGTCCCCCCTCTCGATGGCGTTCAAGATGCGCGTGACGTCGCTCATGCCGACTCCGCGAAAATGCCCGGGACTGGATTCGAACCAGCACGGGCCGAAGCCCACCAGCCCCTCAAGCTGGCGCGTCTGCCAAATTCCGCCACCCGGGCAATAGGCAAGGGATTATTGACGATCGATGATCGGTTGTCAATCGTCACTTCGGACATTCTGACGACCACACGAACGCTGACCGTCATACAAGAGGAACTACCTTTCCGCCCTGCCTCAGTCGCAAGCTGCTCTGCACTCAAATCCTGCGTTCCTGTCGTGCTTCACCGGACGCTCCCGACCGCCCTTGCCGATCCTGCGGCGCTCCGACCGCCGGCCATCGCGAGAACGCACAATCCGCTGGCACACAAATAAAATTAGGACGTTGACATAGTCACGCAAATTTTTATTGACTCCATCTGCATAATAGCTAATAATCATAGCCGTTATGGGAAAACGGCTTTCGATAACCTGTCCTTTGTGCGGCTTGGCCATGCAGACCGCAGCCATGAAGTGCGTCCTGTGCGACGTCAAGGTGGAGGGCAGTTTCAGCCAGGCTGCATTCGACAGACTCAGCCCCGAGGACCAGGAATTCCTTGAGCGATACCTCCTCGCAGGCTTCAGCATCAAGGCCCTCGAACAGAACGGTCCCATGGGGTACGCCGCCATACGTTCGCGGCTGGACAGGCTCATCGCCAACTACAAGGCCCTCGTCAAAATGGACGCCCAGCAGAAGGTCGTGCTCGAACAACTGCGTGCCGAGCGGATCACCGTCGCCGAGGCAAGACGCAAGCTCGAAAAGCTCGTCGGAGAATGAAAAATGGAAGATCCGTCCAACGTTTCGTCGCGTGAGGAATTGTCGCGGCTTCGGGAGGAAGGCAAGATCACCGAGGCCGAGTATCGGGACCTCCTGGCCGCCATGCAGAGGCCCGCCGCCTCGGACCGTCAACCGCACGCGAACGCCGAACCTCAATTCCAGGCGTTTCGCCAGCGTGTACTCACCGGTGGCTTGCTCATCTGCGTGATCGGCCTGCCCGCAGGACTCGTCCTCCACCTGCCCATCGTCTGGATCCTCAGCATTGTAGGAATCGTCGTGGCCCCAATCAAACTGAGCCGTATGGATGACAGTTGGCTGGCCAGAATGCTCGCTGACAGAAGAAAACGCCCCTGAACCTATCCGGAGATGCAACCATGAGCACCGCTTCCAACGCATCATCGGAGCAGGAGCTGCTCCAGCTTCGCAACGAAGGCAAGATCACGGAAGTCGAGTATCAGGAGGTCCTGGCCGTTATGAAGAAGTCCCCGACGCCCGCCAAAGGCCTGCCGCCGGATGCATCCGACTCCTGCTCCACTTCACAACCCAAAATGCCCGACCGCGAGAACATTCCCCCGGTATTGTGGATCGGCCTGGTCAGTCTGACCCTGATGGTCGTCGGCAAGGTGCTCTTTGCGTTTAGCCTCGGCCCCGGTCTTCTGCTAGACGCCGTCCTTTCAGCGGCTCTCCTCGTCGGCCTGTACCTCGGACACAAATGGGCCTATGTCTTGACCATCGTCTTGGCGGCACTCGGCACGATCGTCACTCTCACGAAGGGAGTCGAACACGGATTGGCTGTCTTGCTGGGCGATTGCCTGGTCCTCGTCCCCGTGATACTGTCCGTGGATTACTTCTTCCCGAAGCGCGCACGCTCCGGAGCCGACTGAGCGTCCGGTCATCGTCTATCT
>CAZGRF010000624.1:0-2543 GCA_964527825.1 uncultured Pirellulales bacterium | reverse complement strand
CGTGAACAACCATGCCACGGGCAAGCCGCACCCCCATGCAAAGGCCGATGCGACGTTGAACGTAATCCTGGAGAGCGGCACGACCCAGATGAAGATGGCCACAGATCCGCTGCCGGGAGACCCCAAGGGCAAAACCAGTCGCTACAAGGCCACTGCCGCGGCGCTCAAGGGCGTGAAGGTGCTTAAGGGTCGAGTGAACCTGACGATCGACGGTAAGGCGTTCCTGTGTGACCTTGGAAAAGATTGACAACTTGATTGCTTAGGAATAGATACAGAGCCTGCGCATAAACGCGGCAGGCGCTTGTTTTTCCCGCGAAAGCCGGCGGAAGCAGCCTCCGATTCAGTCGAGCCTTCGTGCAAACTGAACAGTCGTTGCCTCGATCTCGGCATCAGGAGCCGCGGTTTTTGCCCACTTTGCCGTCGCGAGTTGCCCTGATTTACATGATCCGACGTCCAGACGGGCGTCGTTTCGCATCCCCAGGTTCGCGCTATGGTCCCGGGTCGAGCGCCGCTTATCGGGGAACCGTGGCGTCCAAGGCCACCTCGAATTGATTTTCATTCTGCGGCGGAAATGCAGTTCGGCAGTTCGCGGTCGTTGACAGCTATGGCAGATAAATAGATGATATACACCGTCACTAATAACAATGAAACGATTGGAGGTCTGGATACATGATCACGCACGACCTGCTTGAGCTCACGAAGCCCTTTTCTGTGGCCGCCACAGGCCCTCGCCGACAGCTCCCTCTCCTCGGATTCGTCCACCTCGACGACCTGTGTCTGGAACAAACGCCGGAAGCCCGGTGGTTTCACCTCTTGCGGCGATACGACAGGAGCGCCTACCATGGAACACGGTGTGGCTACTACAACGCTCTTCGCGTGTTCAACAGGGCCGCTGCCGACGAGGCGGCATTGCGGCTGCAGCAACGTCCTCCGAATCCGGAAACGAAAGAGGAGGCCAGACAACGCTTGCTTTTCGAACGGCCCACGATGGGCAATGAGGAGGTTCCCTTGGTCTATCTCGATGGTACCCCCAAGACCGCCACCCAGCGCGTAGCCCCCCCGGTTGTTGGCCGCGCCCCAAAGGACTTCGACGCGCAACTCAAATCCTTCATCGGCGTGGCTTTGATGGGAGATGAGCCCGAACCGGAAGTCGTTCATCGGCACCTGACAAGCAATCCCACCTTCGCACGCGTGTGCGGTTTCACGTGGCCACATCCCAGTGGCGCATATCGGCAGAGCGACATCCCGTCTCTGCGCAAGCTGGAACAGTTCGACCAAATCATGACCCAGAGTGGGCTGTGGAAGGACGTCAAACTGATCGAGATCAAGAAGAACGTGGACACCGGGGTGATCAAGGTCGAAGACACGTTGGTTCACGACACCACCCATCTGCACGCGCACTCTTCATTCGAGACGGTGGAGTACGAGACGAAAGGCGGCAAGACCGAAAAGAAATCCGCGCCCAAGCCCACCAAACGCTGCGGATGCGAGGACAAAAAGAATTGTCCGCACGCATGGGAGTACGCCGACCCGGGTGCCGGGACGGTCGTCAAGGCGGGCGGCCGGATGTACTGGGCGCATAAAGTCTCTGTGCTGTCGCTGGGACGTCAGGGGATCGTGGTTGACGCGTTCCCCGTCACGGATGCATCGACGCATGATGGGTTGACGGTCGTCCCTTCCCTTGAACGTCTGTACGAAGACCATCCATACGTGAAAGACTGGTTCAGCACGCTGCTGGATGATGGGGCTGCTGACGACAAGAAGTTGAAGGAAGTGCTGCGCGAGGAATTTGGCTTGCGATTGGTCTGTTCCCTGAATCCTCGCGCGCGCAAAGTCGTCACCGAAGGATTGGGCCGAGGGGTCAAAGAGATTCGCCCGAACGGCGAGGTGGTCTGCATGGCCGGTCACTGCTTCGACTACCTTGGAATCCGCTTTGCCGGAGAGGTTTTCAATTTCGGCCCGCCTCAGTCCGAGGAAGGGATGGAGCTATGTTCGACCTGCCCGCAGAAGGCTGAGTGTTGTCCACACGCGGAAAAGGGCCGACATGTCACCATTCCTTTTGATTTGCTTCCGCAAATAGACCCGAATGACCCCCAGCTTTCGAAACGTTTCAAGGCGATGTTGGCCCGGCGCACATCCATCGAGCGCGGAATCAAGCGGATCAAGTGCGACCTGGGCGGCGACACACTAACCAAACGAGGCAACGCTGCTTGCCAAGCACGCTTGGATAAGACGCTGATCGCATACCACATGTTGCTACGCGACTGCGGGTAGCCTTCGCAGTCACAGGCACCAACGATCTCAGGCAAGAATCATGGCCGGAAGACATCCGCCCGCCTGGAGACTTCGCCCTCATCGCTCGATTTTGCCCTTCATTTCTCCTGCGTAATTCGGAACCGCTACGCGCCAAGCGCCGATGGGCATTACGCTTTGCGAGCTAGGGATATATTCGGGTTGGTCGTGTCGCCGAATCCGAGTTTATGCGCAGGCTCTATAGTAATCGCTGCAGTAAGGGCAGATCTCCATTCAAGCGGATTCCTCTT
>CAZGRF010000623.1:0-2544 GCA_964527825.1 uncultured Pirellulales bacterium | reverse complement strand
AATCCCGCGTCTGAGCCGGCGTTCTTTTCCGTTGCCTTGGCTCTTGGCTGCCACTATGATAGCATCATGGATGATCTAGCCCGACAATGGGCCGAGCGAGCACGGTACGACCTGGACACTGCCGACGCCATGTTCAAGGCGGGACGCCATCTATATGTGCTCTTCTGCTGTCAGCAGGCGGTGGAGAAGGCGCTCAAATCGGTCATTGTGCAGCGCACCGGCGAGTTGCCTCCTCGTATCCACCAGCTTGCCCGCTTGGTGCAGGTTGCTGCGGTGCCGGTCGATGAACCGGAAGTAGACTTCCTCCGGGAACTCTCGGCGTACTACATTCCGACCCGTTATCCGGGTGAGGTCGCGGACCTCGCCACTGACGTGAAAGAAGACAAAGCCCGACAGGTGCTCAATCGATCCAGGGAGTTTGTACAATGGCTCAGCTCGATATCGCAGTAGAGCAGCGCGCGCGGGCGGCTGTTGCATACCTGTCGCGCTTCACCACTGTCACGGCTGCCTACCTCTTTGGCTCGCAGGTCGAGGGGAGGGCCGACCAGTGGAGCGATATCGACCTGGGCGTCTTCGTCGAGGGTTTGCGGGCTTGGGACCTGCACGACCGGGCTCGGATCGCTGCACAGGTCCAGAAGGAGGCCGGGGACGACATCGAGTTGCATTTCTTCCCTGCCGAGTCGCTCCACCGTCACCACAGCGCCAGTTTCGCCGCCTGGGTCCTCGACCACGGCGTGCGGCTCGCTGGCTGACCACCGCGCAGCCCATGAAATCCGCGTGGGCAGAAATCCGTTCGACTACACTCGGGACAACGTCTGCCTGTCCTACCCCGCTGACAACTCAAAAACGGCCGACGTGGACGTAGACTGTGTGGCTTTCGTCGTCGATAAGCAGTTCGCCCTGGTACTCGCCATCGTACCAATTGATCTCGTAGCGTCTTCCCGGGCCGCGGATCTCTTGCTGATACCAGCGCGGGACGTCGTGTTGAGTCGCGAAGTAGTCATTGCCTTGAACATCCCGCTGGTTGAAGATGCTCACGTAGTTCTCACGCCGCAGCATCATCCTCTCGGGCGAATACCTCCGGCACGCCACCCCCTCGAGGCTGGGTGAATCGGCCAGGAAGTTTTCGATGTCGTTCGGTTCGGCGGTGAATCGTAGGGTGTACTCGCCCGAAAGCATGAAGCCCCAACCATGGGCTTTCACGTCACGCGCCGATTCCGGCAGGGCCGCTAGGCCGGCCCGGTTGAGCACCATCGGAGACCGGGTCACCGGATCGTACTTGCGACTGAGGACGCGGTGATCGTGCGCCGTCAGCGCCAGCCAGCCGGCGCCGAGAACGACCGCCGCAAGCACGAGCATGAGACCTTGTTGCCTAGCGCCTGTCATTCGTGCATGCAGCCTCCGCCACACAATCGCCTGCGCGAGCAGGCCCAACCCCAAGGCAAACCCCGCCATCACAATCCACACGACGAACCGCAGTCCCCCGGCTAACGTTTCCAACCCTGGAGCGGTCCGGAGCCACAGCAGACCACCAATCACGGACGCCAGCAAGATCGCCTCCCCGACAAGAGCGAATCGTAGAGGAAAGCAGGCCAGACTGTCCCCCCCCGTCTCGTCCAACCCCGGCAGACAGAGATGCCCGCACCGGCGACAGCGCGGCCGCACCGCCACCGCCACGGCGCTTGTGACGGGCAGTGCCCAGAACGAGATCAACACGATCCCAATCCACGTCAGGACCAAAACGGCCCTAGCCGCCGATTGGATCGACATGAACACCTGGAGCATGAACGGCCCGAGCATCAGAAAGATGAGGAAGGTCGCGAGATTGAATACCGACAGGTCGCTCCACATGCGTTTCGCGGGCTCGCCACACAGCGGACAGTGCAGTTCGCCAGAGACGGCTGCGCCTTTGCCTAGCGTCACACAATCTTCAGCCGTTGCCTCACTCTTCGGATCCTCTGCTTCCAATGGCATGTTCACCTCTCCCGGAACGCTTCCATCCGACATTTCCCGTCTGCCCTGATAATCGGCGCTTGTCCACGCCACAGCGTCAATAGCACCATACTGAGCTCGATTACGATGCTACTGGCCGTCAACACGCGCGACACGTTTGCCAGAAGGGTGCCAAGAGACGCCAATCCGCCGAAGATCCGGTATTCTGACGTTTTCTCGACGCACCTCGATCAGTCGCGTAGCGGTTCCTCAGGCACCTGCATAGGTATCGGCTCACGTTATGCCAGCCCTTGAGCCCACAGGCGCATTGTAGCGGAAGCGCGTGGGAGAGGCAAATGGAAGACTCGTGGAGCGTGAAGAGTCGAGCGCGAAGCGATCTTGAATGGGCCATTTGCGTTCTCTCATCGAGTGCCCAACGTAGGAATGCTCTTGACGGCGCACCGCGAGAACCTATTGTTGCAGTAGCTGTAGGCGGGTAGAATGGTGAATCCAAGCCTGGCTTTGCAGATGGGCGTCCGGCTCGTCTCGCAGGCGTGTACGCCCGCTAAGGCAGCGACCGGGAGCAGTGTCTTGAACGAGGCCCGCAGGATA
>CAZGRF010000622.1:0-2545 GCA_964527825.1 uncultured Pirellulales bacterium | reverse complement strand
CTGCTTGTCGATCGACCAGGTGCGTCCTCCGTCGGAAGACCGGGAGAGCCAGGCGTGGAGCGTGTGCGCCCGAAACGCCGCTCCCGACTTGCCGGCCGGGTACTGGTTCGACCACCCGGAGGCGATCACGATCAGGTCGTTGTTCTTCGCCCGTCCGGCGGCCACGTTCATCCGGTTGGTGTCGGGCTCGTGGGGGGCGGAGGTGCCGACCTTGCTCCAGGTGGCGCCGTGGTCCCCCGTCGCCCAGCACTCGACGTCGCCGGCCACGCTGCCGTGGCTGGGCTGGTTGAAGATCGTGGCCACGATCGTTCCGTCGTCGAGGACCGTGAGGTTGGGCCACGCGCACACGTTGTCCGCCGCCACGGTCGGCGCGGGCCTTTGGCCCTCGCTCGTTTGGACGTAGCGCTTGCCCTCGCCGGCCTGCGCGGTGCCCGACAGGAGAGGCAGCGATCCGATCAGAACGGCCAGCAGAGCCATCGTCTTCGCACGGGTTCTCGCGTTCATCACTCCCTCCTTTGTCGTCGCGTAACAATAAGTGGGGCACGATTCCATCGTGCCTGGCACGTTGGAAACGTGCCCCACGGCCATATCGCGACAGTTGTTTTCTCCGCGATCCTGAGCCATTCTCGGAATCACCGCTCCCCCGCGTGTCGGCTCCGAGGACGCTGAAACCAGCATCCGGTCCCGACCGTGCGTTGTGAACTTAACCCGGCTTCGCCGGGGACTTTGACAGTCGTTTCTACGCGAGACCACAGGTGCTTGGTTCCCACGTTGTCGAAACTGGGTATACTGTCCTCCCGGAGGACAGCTCATGGAAGGCATCGGCAATACGTACACTTCGCAGCGGGTCGTCCAGGATTATTCGGACACGCTCGGGCAGGGCGACTTCTCTTTTGCACTGCCGACTGCCCCTGAGGGGATAGACTCACCAACGGTCGACAAGAACAGTTTCAAGCAGATTTTCCGAGATCATTGGGACGCCTTCAAGGTCAGGTATCCTCGCTTCGATACGCCCTACTATGACACCGTCGTCCAGAGGATGCTCGACTGCGGCGACCCGGAAAGAATGGGCTACGTACAGTATCGCTGTCTCCGCTGCGGCGAGACCCGACGGATTGGCTTTACCTGCAAGTCGTGTTTCTGCCTTTCCTGTGCTCAACCTCGGATGAGCCAATGGGCCGATTTCATCGGACGACGCCTCTTTCCGGGTGTCACTTATCGACACTTCGTCCTCACGACCCCCGACTTCGTCCGCCATTGGTTTTATCAGAATGCCGAACTGCTCAGCCAACTGATGCGGACCGGCTACGCCTGCCTCAAAGACATCTTCCAGACCACAACCGGGACGCCGCTGGACATCGGTTGCGCGATGGTGCTGCAAACCTTCGGCCGTTCGGGGGAGTTCAATCCCCATCTGCATATTCTGGTTACCGCCGGTGGCCTCTCGCCGCAGGGAACCTGGAAGGCTGTCAACTTCATTCCTTATGACCTGATGCACAGGAAGTGGCAATACCATTTGCTCGGCCTGCTCCGGCAGCACGTGGATGATCCGCGCGTCCAGCAAGACATCGACCGGGGCTGGAAGAAGTACCCCAAAGGCTTCGTGGCCTATCTTCAACCGGGAGACGTGCCACCCGGCGGAAAGGGACTGGCCGAATATCTGGCCAAATACGTGGTCTCTCCGCCCATCTCGGTCCGGCGGCTGGAAGGCTACGACGGCCAGCAGGTGCGCTACTGGTACGAAGACCACAAGACGAAAGCCATTGAGCACGTCACGTTGCCGGTGTTGCGTTTCATCGGCCGGATGGTGCAGCATATTCTGCCCAAAGGATTTCAACGTATTCGCTACTTTGGACTGCACAGCAACCCCCGCTACCAACAGAACCGCGACCAACTGGCCACGCTGCTTCCCGCGGCAGGGCCGAGTGATCCCCGCGGCTACCGCGTCCTTCCCCGTCCCCAGTTCACCCAACTCTTTCTGGACACGTTTGGCCAGGAGCCTTTGCTCTGTCCTCGTTGTGGCACACCGATGGACTGGGAATTGCTGTATCATCCGGACTATGGCATTCTGAAAGAGGAACCACTGTTAGACGATGGACCTCCCGATGGACGAACCGAATCCAACTCATCCGCCGTGGCTCGAGAAGATGCTCGAAGAGATTCCGTGGCAACCTCCGTCGCACTGGTACAACTACCGTTGCCATTCATGTGAGCACCGTGACTGGATCGAAGACATCGTGGTCGATGCATTCCCGCCGACGGAACCGGGAGGATGCCCCGCGCTGACCTGTCCAGAATGCGGTGGAAGGTTTCTCCGCGACCCCTCCATTCCCGAACAGAAGTCTTATCTCAAACCGGAATCCGGTTGAAACTGGACCTCGCGTGATCCCCACGAACCCTCCTTGCCGTCCTCCCGCGAGGAAAAACTACCCAAACGAACACCTCTTTCCAAAGTCGCGTAGACTTCCCGCTGTAACAAATTCCTATTGGGTGAACTTAACCCGGCTTCGCCGGGGACTTTGACAGTCGTTTCTACGCGAGACCA
>CAZGRF010000621.1:0-2548 GCA_964527825.1 uncultured Pirellulales bacterium | reverse complement strand
CACGGCCGCCGACGTATTGCCTGTCGACGCGCAGGCGCAGGACTTGGCCCCGACCATCAGCGCGTGGCTGAAGGCCGCGGTCATGCCGTTGTCCTTGAATGAGCCGGAGGGGTTCAGCCCTTCGTACTGCAGGTGCAGGCCGTCGGGCTTCATCCCCAGGTGTTCGGCGATGGCGCGATTCTGTTGCAGGATCGTCTGGCCCTCGCCGATGCTGACCTTGTGCGCGTCGGGGCAGAAGTCCAGCAGCTCGCGGAACCGCCAGACGCCGGAGAAGTCCAGCCGCTTGTCGCGGTTGGCCCAGCGCTTGGCGAAGTCGCTGAGCTTGCTCGGCACCGGGACCCGGTCCCACTCATACTGCGTATCGAGCAGGTCGCCGCACTTCGGGCACTTGAAGATCGACTGCCCGCAGTCGAACTGAGCTGCGCAATCCGGGTTGATACACTGTTGAAAGGCGACGTCCATTTTTGTTGGACCCATATCAGCCCTCGAAGTCTACGGTCCCAGGACCATCCTGAGAAGGGCCGGATTATACCCCGCCACGACCCGTCTTGAAAGCCCCTATGGGGATTCCCCCATCTTATCGGGCAGTCAAGTAGACCTCTTTAGCACGGATTGGGCCACCCACCTGCTAAAGTCCGATGGTCTTTGGATCGACAAGAAGGGCGCAGGAATGGTTCCCGTTGGGACAGGTGGTTCGACCCAGCGATCAAGGAGTGGATGATGCCTGTGTCCTGTGATCACAACCAAGCCCAGCGCTTGCTCGTGTTCAACTGCCACGAGGCCTGGGTGTATCAACTCAGGGTCCTGGGTTATCCCCTGGACATCGTGGTCGGACTGCCGGGGCGCTACCAGAGAACCTGGGATCGGCACATGCGCCCGGTCCCGCCCAACAGCCGTCTGATCACTTTGGATGAGGCCCTTCGAAACCCCCGACCTTACGCCTGCATCATCACCCACAATCTCACGGACCTGATGGATGTGCGCTCTCGGCCGGAGCCTCGTGTCCTCGTGCTGCACGTGTCACTCGAGGCCAAGCACCTGGAAGAGAGAGCGACCGTAGACATCCGCCGGTTCAGAGAGCGCGCTCGGACCTACCTGGGCCTTACGAGGACGCATGCCGTTGCCGTCACCGAGTCCAAGGCCCGATCCTGGGACGTCACGCAAACCGTGGTCCACAGCGGCGTGGACCCGCAGGACTATCTCCCCCACACCGGGGAACTGGCCTGCGGCCTGCGGGTCTGCAACTTTGTCCTGAGAAGGCCGCAGTACACCCTCTGGGACTTTCACCAGGCCGCCCTGAAGGGCCTGCCCGTGCGGATCGTGGGACACAACCCGGGCCTACGTGGGGCCTGCCCATCCAACGACTGGAACCACCTGCGCCAATTGCTCAGCACCCATCGCTTCTACGTCCACACCGCTGACCCGCGCTTGGAGGATGGATACAACATGGCCACGCTCGAGGCCATGGCCGCCGGCCTGCCTGTGCTGGGCAACGCGCATCCTACCTCGCCGGTCCGACACGGCGTCAGTGGGTTCCTCAGCGACGACCCGAGGGCGCTCCGCAGCTATGCCGAGCGCCTGCTCGCCGATCCGGAGCTGGCCTATCGCATGGGCCAGCAGGCCAAGCAGACCGTGATGGAGCGGTTCCCCATAGCCGCGTTCAGGCACGGCCTTCTACAGGCTATCAAGGCAGCCCAACGCATGCGCCTGGACCAGGAGCGACCCACGTTTGAAAGCGTCGGGTCCAATCCGTCTGAGTCTCACTCCCACTGCCTTGCCGCCGCCCCATAGACCTTGATCGGCGCCGTGCCCATCTGCACCCTCCTGCCCGCGGGCGGCCCAGCGCCTGCCGAGGCCGCTGACCTTTGTCGTGCAAACGTCTCCATCATCCCCACTTCCACGTGCAGTCCTCTCAGAAATAGGCTATCGCGAGCCAACAACGCCGGGCAGGGTTGACACTATGGGCTTGCGACCGTATACTGGATTCTGGAGCGCAGGGGTCGGGTCACGCAGGGCCCCGAGAGTTGTCGTTTCGGTTGTGTTCTGGGAGTGGAAGCTTGCGGGCTATGGATTCCCTGGCAGAGATACATCAGTCGCGCCGGTACGAGGAGGCGCGCAAGGGTTCGGCATGAAATGCCGCCGCAATCATACGATCGTACTCAAGAGACTGGAGGAAACGATGATGGACGCATATGGACAACACACGCGGCCGAATAGGGAGGCGCTCAAGCGGTTGCTGGCCACCCTGATCGTGCTGGCCATAAGCGCCGGCCCATCCTGGGCCGTCGACTTCGCTGGCGGCAGAGGTGAACCGAACGATCCCTACCAGATTGCCACCGCCGAGCAACTGATCTCGATTGGCCAGGATCCGAATCTGTTCGATAAACATTTTGTCCTGGTCAATGACATTGACTTGGACCCCAATATCTCGCCGGACTATGCCTTTGATCGAGCTATAGTAGACGAGTTTGACGGAGTCCTTGACGGGAGCGGTTTTGCGATACGTCGTCTGACAGTCAAGTTTGTTGCAGAAGAACCTTACGACGGT
>CAZGRF010000620.1:0-2551 GCA_964527825.1 uncultured Pirellulales bacterium | reverse complement strand
CCTTCCTCAAAAGGCAACCTTTGACAACTATAAGGTTGAACACGATTTTGCTGACATTGGCAGGCGCATCATGCTTTTGAATGCCCGGCAAATTCAAAGAGCGTCGGGAAAAGAGCGGACTATCCTCCTGGCAATAGAAGACATTACTGAACAAATGAGACTGCAGGTGGAGGCTGAGGCAGCAACAACGGCCAATGAAGATATCATAGAAACCGTCCGCGAACCCCTCTTGGTGCTGGATTCAGACCTGAGGGTTCTTAGGGCCAACCGTAGTTTCTATGATTCATTCAAGGTTACACCGAAGGAAACGATAGGGGAACTTATCTATGACCTCGGTAACCGACAATGGGATATTCCTAAGCTTCGGACGTTGCTTGAAGAGATCCTTCCCAAAGATAACAAGTTCGATGACTATGAAGTTGAGCATGTATTCTCAAGCATCGGTCACAAGATCATGCTGCTCAATGCCCGCCGTATCACTCAAAAGGAAATCGGCTCTCAGATGATTCTCCTGGCAATAGAAGACATTACTGAACAAATGAGACTGCAAAGAGAGTTGGCAGAACGAACAAGAGACGCCGAAGCCGCCAATCGCGCTAAGAGCGACTTTCTGGCAAACATGTCGCATGAAATCCGCACGCCCATGACCGCGATTCTGGGGTTCTCCGAACTGATGCAGCGTGATCCGGAGGTGACCCCGCAGCAGCAGCAGCGTCTGGATATCATTAATCGGAGCGGCGCGCACCTGCTAACGATCATCAATGACATCCTCGAGATCTCGAAGATTGAGGCCGGGCGCACGACCTTAAACCCGACTACTTTCGACCTGCACGCGCTTCTTGACGACTTGGAGGTGATGTTCCGCGTCCACACCGACGCGAAGAAACTGCAACTGATCGTGGAGCGCATCGGCGAGGTGCCCCGCCACGTCGTGGCCGACGAAGCTAAGGTGCGGCAGGTGCTCAGTAACCTGCTGGGCAATGCCGTGAAATTCACGCAGACAGGCGGCATTGCACTGCGGGTCCGCACAAGCCCCGAGGACGCCGCCGGGTTGCGTTTTGTGGCCGAAGTGGAGGATACAGGCCAAGGCATTTCCGAAAAGGACATCGCCGGGCTGTTTGAGCGCTTTGAACAGACCGAGAGCGGTCAGAAGACCCGAACGGGAACGGGGCTTGGCCTGGCCATTAGTCGTGGATTTGCGCGTCTGATGGGAGGGGACATCACGGTCAGCAGCCAGGTGGGCAAAGGCAGCATCTTCCGTGTCGAGATCAGCTTGAGCGCAGGGGACGTTGGCGGCGTTGCGAAGAAGGCCGTTGCCTCCCGCCGCGTAGTGGGGATCGAGCCCGGGCAGCCGAAGTACCGGGTGCTGATCGTCGACGACAACAAAGAGAACCGCGATCTGCTCGCCCAGGTGCTCGGCCCCCTCGGGTTCGAACTCCGCCAGGCAACTGACGGCGCGGAGGCCATCCGGGAGTTTCAGGCGTGGCAACCGGACCTCATTCTGATGGATCTGCGCATGCCCGTGATGGACGGTCGTGAGGCGACGCGGCGCATCAAGTCCACCCCCAAGGGCAAGAAGACAGCGATTATTGTCTTGACGGCCAGCTCTTTCGAGGACGGTCGGAAGGACATGGTCGCCATCGGCGGGGATGGATACATCCGGAAGCCGTTCCGGGAGTCGGAGCTATTTGAGAACCTCGCCCGTTGCCTGAGCATCAAATATGTTTACGCCGAAGAGGCCGTCGGCTCATTGCCGCAGCAATCGGCGGCAACGGCTGCGTTGTCTGCTGAGGCGTTGTCTTGCTTGCCGAAGAGATTGCTTCAGGACCTCCGCGCCGCCGCCTGCGGGGCGAATCTGAAGTCACTGCTCACGTTGATCAGCGAGGTGGAGACTCATGACGCGCAGGCGGCCGAGGGCTTGCGGGAATTGGCAAGGCGCTACGATTACGAGGCGATTCTTGAGACTCTCCCGGGAGGCCAGTCATGAACGGAGACGTCACGATTGGTCACAAACCGGCGGCGAACATCCTCATCGTGGATGACACGGCGGCAAACCTGCAGGTGCTCGCCGGAATGCTGGATGGCTGGGGCTATCTGACGAGGCCCGTCACAAGCGGGAAGATGGCCCTGCTGGCGGCGCAGAATGATCCGCCCGACCTCATTCTGCTCGACATCATCATGCCGGGGATGAACGGATACGAAGTGTGTGAATGCCTGAAGGCGGACGAGAAACTGAAGGACATCCCCGTGATCTTCATCAGCGCGCTTAACGAAACCGTGGACAAGGTCAAGGCGTTCTCCGGCGGCGGGGTCGACTATGTCACCAAGCCGTTTCAGTTTGAGGAGGTCCGAGCGCGGGTGGAGACCCATCTCAAGCTGCGGCGGTTCCAACTGGCGATCGAGAATCAGAACCGCCAGTTGCAGGATCTGGTCCAGTCCTTGCGTGAGAGCCACGAGGTAATCGCGGCCCAGCTTGCGCACGCCGCCGAGTACGTCATTTCTCTTATCCCACCTCCTGTTCGCACCGGCGCCATCCAGACGGATTGGCGCC
>CAZGRF010000619.1:0-2552 GCA_964527825.1 uncultured Pirellulales bacterium | reverse complement strand
TCGGCAACCGGAACGTCTCTATGAGACGTCCGAAGAACTCCTCGTTCCAGTGGAGCGCCAGACCCTTGCACAGGCTGATGATCCGCCGGACCCTGTAGTTCTGGATCAGGTTGTGTCCCTCCGCGACGTAGCCGATCCGGCCGCGCGTCTTGGCCGAGAGCTTCGTCGAGTCCTGTCCCAGCAGCGCCGTGCGGCCGCGCGTCGGTGGCTCCAAACCCAGGAGAATGCGGATGATGGTGGTCTTGCCGCACCCGTTGCGACCCAGCAGCCCGTAGATGCAGCCGCGCGGCACTCTCAGGCTGATGCCGTCCAGCACGCACCGCCCGTCGTAGTACTTGACCAAGTCTTGGACTTCGATCACGTTGCTCGACATGCTATCTCTCCTTCCCGGCGGAAAGGTTGAATTTGTCTGTCGCGCTGTTGAACCAGTCAGTGAGGGTGGCCTTGTCGATCTGCATGTGGAAGGCCTCGACCACGATCCGCTCCAGCTCGTCGCAGATGAGCTTGCGCTTCACGGCCCGGCTCAGGCTGCTGTCCAGATTCGCCACGAAGGCGCCGGCCCCGGCCTTGGTGACAATGATGCCCTCCTGTTCGAGCTGGCGAAACGCCTTGGCGATGGTGTTGGGATTGATGGCGAGCTGCTCGGCGAGCTGACGCACGGTCGGGAGCCTTTCGTCCCGGACCAGCCGCCCAAGGGCGATATCGCGCTTGACCTGATCGATAATCTGCAGGTACACGGGCCGGTCCGATGCGTTGTCAATGCGAAATTGCATAGGCCACCTCAACATTTGTACTACTATGACTATCACAACTATACGACGCGGCCGCACGATGTTCAAGGCTTTTTTGAGTTTTTTTCTGGGTGGCCGGTTTTTTCGCCTGATCCGAAGCCCGCAACCGCCCGCAGAGGGCCGCCGGGCGGGCTTGACGCCGTAGAGTGCCTGGTCTATCCTGCGAAACGGCAAATGCTGTTCTTGTGAGGGGACGACATGGCAGGCAATCGCACGAAGCGCAAGAGCTAGCGGGAGAAGCTGGAGACCCCGGCCGTGGAAGGGCTGCCCAAGGTCGTGGACGTACCGGAGAAGTGGCAGAAGATGATGGGCGGCCGGCGCGTACTGGTGCCGACGCCCCTGATGGCGGACGGTCCGGAAGGGTAAGCTCATCACAACCGGCCAGCTCCGCCGGCGTCTGGCCGAGCGTGAAGAGGCCGATTCGACTTGCCCCATGACACTGGGCATGTTCCTCCGGATCATCTCCGAGGCCGCCGAGGAGGACCGGCAGAAGGGCGCCAAGCGCATCACCCCCTACTGGCGGGTCGTCAAGGACGACGGCAGCCTGAATCCGAAGCTCGCCGGCGGCGTCGAAGCCCAGGCCGCCCGCCTTCAGGAAGAAGGCCACACGATCCTGCCCGGCAAGGGCAACAGACCGCCGCGAGTCATGAATTTCCGGGAATCGCTCGTGTAGAGCCCCCTCCGGTTGCGCGTGAGCCGCCGACTCGCATGGTTTGCCCTTTCGTGACCTGGGCTAGTCCTGCTCCTTCGCGTGTCACGGATTCGGCACCCAGGGCACAATAATTCGTGTTGCGTGATCGCCGCCGTGATAGATTGTCTGGCTCGCAGTCACCAACGTCGAGTCGGCGTTTTGATTGGTGGCTGTATTGTGGTTCCGGTCATAGCTCGGGAAGTCAGAACTCGTGATGTCAAGACGAATTCGATGGGCGCGCAGGAATGCATTGGATGTGGGCTTCATGCGGATCGCATACACAGTCACTTCACCGGGCGTGATCCACCGAGGCTTGTCCAGTCCGTCCCGGTACCGCGCACGAACGATGCCCGACGACACGTCTCTCGCCAGACCGTCCGGAGCCACGTCGATCAGGCGTACGAACCAGTCGGTATCCGGGGCCGACGACGCCGCATGGAGCTCGACCACAGGATTACCCGTCACCTCGATCCGTTCGGCCAGAGGCTCCGTCTGGTAGACAAGTATGTCCCGGCGAGTGGCCAGCAGACGCTGATCCGCGGGCATGGGACGGCCGGTCCCGTACGGCGTCGGAACCGGGTTACGCGGATCGTATACATACGCGTCCGCCCCGCCTGACTGCGCCCTTTCTTCTACGAGCCTTCCATCACCACCTGGACTATTGGCGTGACCCTCGCTGCCAATATACAGAACCTTCTCCTTTGCGCGCCGAAGCGGCCACTCAGTTTCGCCCCGCCAGCGGTTGTCCCCCATCACAAATATCTTCACCGGCGGGTCTCGGTCGACCCCATTCGCTTGGCCCTTGAGCCAATAGTCGAACCAGCGGATCTGGACAGCCACCCTGTCCAACGCCGCATCGGGGCCAAAGTCAATGCTGCCGAAACGCCCGGAGGTATCTCCGTGCGGCCAAGGACCGATGATGATCCGCGATCCCGCTCGCGCGGTAGCGGTCCGTGCTTCCTTGACCATGGTTCGGAAAAGCAGCATGTCGCCGTTGCCATGATCATACCAGCCGACGATGTCCAGGTTGGGAACCGCGACGTCCCTGCAGCCTTCGTCCAGCTTCCAGG
>CAZGRF010000618.1:0-2553 GCA_964527825.1 uncultured Pirellulales bacterium | reverse complement strand
GGTCATGCCGTGGAGGGCTTCGCTCCACCAGTGGTACGGCGCGATGCCCAGGCGCGGGATGGAGGGGGAGGCCATCTGCATGAGAGCAACCTTCTCCTCGAGGTTCAGACGGGAGACGAGGTCCTCCACGCGTTTGGCCACCGGCAACTTGGGATCGTAGAACGGAGGCAGGGGATCCGGACGAGGCGGGGGCGGCGTAGACACATCGCGTCCGCCGGGTCCGCCTGGCAAAACACCGGGCGTGTCGGCAGCTTGGATCATCGGGGTCAAAGAAAGAAACACGGCAGCCACGAGAACGGTCTTGGCCATAATGTAGACTCCTGTGAAGGCAATACGAATGACAGGACGCGCGGCCGATCGTCTATTCCACCGAGTTTGTTGCGACGTCCTGTCATTTGATCGTTGATCTCAATCGGGACAACCCCACATGCCCTACTGCTCGGAACCAACCGCCGTCAGCAGGCCCAGCCGATAGGGCAGCAGGCTGTAGTTCCCGCCACTCTTTGGATCACGACCCTGATAGAGGAACCGTAGGTTCTTGGGGTCGATGGTCGGCGTTTCGTCATAATTGTCGCGGAGCAACTCTCCGTGGCTGATGTCCCTCGTCCAAGGCTCCACGCCTTCTTCGAAAGTGACGTTGTTAATCCCTGCGAAAGGCGTCTGCCATGAATCGGCGCCCGGCAGCGGCGTCCATTCGCCGTTGAGATCATCGGAGATCCAGGCGCGGTAGTACCGCGCCGGGCTCAGGGCCTCGATCATGGTCAGATAGGTATTGGTGCCCTTGATCTTATAGGTATTGCTGCCCTCGAAAAGGTTATTTCGGTTGTCTTGGATAGCAATCTCGATATCACCAAAACCGTTGGGGAAGTCTTCGATCTTGGTCCGGCTGCGATAGAAACGGCCGTCGTCACCTGTGAAGAACAGATACGCGTGGGTCTCGTCACAGATGATATGGTAGTCGATCGGAAGCCTCGGCATGCCTGTGGTCCGTCCTTCAAAGAAGTTCTTCGGCGCTGTCCAGGATTCCGGCTTGGAAATATCGTCGCTGGTGCAGTACTGCGGTTGCTGTGACTGGAAGATGAAGTACCACTTCTTGTGCGGGGTGAAGTAGAACAGGTGCGGCGCACAGTGGTATCCTCTTAGAGCCGGATTGACATCGATGTACGTCAGCTTGGCCTTGGGGGCCTCAGACCAGTCCTTGAAGTTCAGGTACACCATGCTCCAGGTCCTGGCGGACGTCGAGTAGGCGGTTGCATAGATGTGCCACAGACCGTTGTAATGCACGACCGTTGGGTCTTTGACAGACACGATCGTGTGCGATTCGTCGGACACCGGGCTGACCAGCACACCGCTGGACGTCCACTTGAGCGGCGTGGCAATGGGCAGCTTCGGAGCCTCTGCACCCGTAGCTGACTCAGCCGCCAGGACCGCAGAGACGTTGCCAGCCAGCAACACCGAGACGGCAAGATAGGCAAAGATAAGTCTTTTCATCGGTAGACCTTTCCCAAAAAACACTCACAAAACCAATAAGCACAGTCTGACAATTCTTCACTGCCCGGCATCACCCACGCTCACGGTGTACCCCTTCAGTGGTTTGTCATCCGCATCGAGAAACCGCGCGCAGAAATTACTCAACCCCGGACTGTTGATGACGGCGCATCGCACGACATTCGGCCCCTTCTTGAGCGTGAGGCGCTTTGAGACGCCATCGTCTATGACCATGTGACGGTCACCGTAGATGCCAATGACCTCCTTTCCATTGACCCACCAGACAGAAGCTGCGTTGGAGCCGACAGCCAATCGTACACCAGACATCTCCCGCGGACAGTTGACGATGGTAACGGCCCAAAACAGGACGTTGAATGTCGGCTTGCGTAGAGCATAGGCAAAGCTATAAAGATTAACGTTGTACTTGCTCGTATCGAGGGCATACCATGTGAGCTCCGTGTCGTCGACCGTCACCTTGTCGGCGTCGTGCGGAATCATCGTGAACTGATTGGGGAAGTACTCTCTCTTGACAGCCGCTTGCACAAAGCTATCGGTAAGCTGCTGGTTGCTGCGAAGCGACTGCTGGCGAATCGGTTCGAGAAGGAGCCAGCGTTGTATGAAACCGTTGGGATCTGGCGCTCTTTCGGCGGACGTGGGGCGCGTTAGATAAAGCGGTATGCCGAGACTTGCGTGGACGAATGCGGTAGATTGTGACTGGATTGCCGGCTCAGCCGCAACGATCACAAGAGCGCTGCCCGCCAACACTATCGAAACGGCAAAATGGATTATCATGCATCTGTTCATGAGCAATTCCTTCACAAGAAGGGTTTGCATGATCAAATGGTACAATTCAAGAACTATCTCACTTCTTTGTGTCACTCACACCCACGGTGAATCCCTTCAGCGGTTTTTCATCCGCGTCGAGGAGACGTGCGCAAAAATCGGCGGCTCCACTGCGGTTGACGATGGCTCCGCGTATAACGTTCTGGCCCTTCCGGAGCGTGACGCATTTGGAGACGCCGTCGTCGATGATGGTCTGGCGGTCGCCGTAGATGCCGATGACCT
>CAZGRF010000617.1:2272-2560 GCA_964527825.1 uncultured Pirellulales bacterium | reverse complement strand
ACTTCCTTGCACGACAAGGACGGCTGGACCTACTTCGGGTACGACGCCAATGGCAACACGGTGAAAGAGCAGACACCGAGTTACACCCGCTACTACGACTGGGACGGGCGGGACATGCTGGTGGGTGTCCGCTCGACGGAACAAGGCTGGACCGATAATGAGTACCGGTATGACGGCCTGTGGTCGCGGGTTTGCACGCTGGAATCGGCGGGCCTCACGTACTACGATTGGGACGGCATCAACCTGATCCAGGAGAAGGACGGCGCGGGCAGTGTGATGGAGCGGCAG
>CAZGRF010000617.1:0-2262 GCA_964527825.1 uncultured Pirellulales bacterium | reverse complement strand
TTGCTCACCTGGACAAGTCCGGCACGACGTACGTGCCTGAGTTCGACCAAGTCGGCACTGTATGGGACCTCCTCGACTCGGCTGCCTCCAATGCCAACCGCTATGTTTACGATGCTTTTGGGCAGGTTCGGGAGGTCGTTGAGAGTGTCGTCAACGCTCTTAGGTTTCAGACGAAGGCTTGCGACTTCGATACGGGCCATTACTACTACGTCTTCAGGCAGTACATACCTGAGCTTGGAAGGTATTCCACAAGGGATAGGGTGAGGTTCGGCGCCGAGTCGGACTACATTGCCCTCTTGGCTAATCCGGTGAGATACGACGATCCATTTGGCTTGCTTGTGTGCGATGATAAGTGTCCTGGCGCGGGAGACGTGCAAGACTGCAAAGTCCTCGACGTCAGGATCACCCCGACTTTTGCAAACATGAATGCGATAGAGATTGGGAAGAGTCTCATTGAAGACCTTGGCTTATTTGGCAAGCTGGTATCCCTGGGATCGATTGCGACGGCCGCTATTCAAGGCGCGACCGAGTTGGCGGTGGCCATTATGGACGCCTTGATGGAGGAGGCATTGCCGGAGGCAGACGTTGGCTACCTGGACAAGCTCGAGCAGTTGCTTGCGAATTGCGCGATGCGAGGGCACGAGTACTCCGTGCAGGTGAAGATTGAATGGGAGAAGTGTGAGGAGGAAACGTGCTGCATTTTCTGGAAAAGGCTGGACTGGCAGAAGAAGAGCCGGTGGCACCTGTGTAAGAGCTTCCCCGCGGGACTCGGGGGGCTCGGAGCCGTATCCCGACTGGAGCCGCCACCACCCGATGTGTGGGTCCGGTCGTTGGCCAGGTGTATGGTCAGAGCAGGGAGGCAATTGTGCCGGTGAGGTCCTGGAGGTGGCGAGCAATGGCGCGTGCGAAGACCCGTGAAGGTTCTCGGTTCAGCGACATTGGGCTGGTGATGGTACTGGCATCTCTCTGCTTTGCGGCTTCATGTGCAAGGGAGAAGGCCCCAACGCAAGATCCCGAAGAAATGGTCCGGAAGACGCAGGGCTTTGTCGAAGAGCCCCCTCCAGTGGTGGATACGTCCACTGCGGAGTGGAAGAAGGTCAAAGAGTTCGTTGCTGCCTCATCCATCCCACGTCCGCCCTGGCTCTTTGTAGCATGTTCGGTTGAGGGCGAAGAGGATCGTGGGGTCCTTTTTCTCGTATGGCTCCAGCTGGCGGGTCCGCTGCCGGAGGTGAAGGGGCTTAGGGTGAGGCTTGATCGCGCCTCCCCGGATGAGTACTACGAGTTCCCGTTCTACCCCGGAGAAACCGGAATAGGTCAGATAGGCTATGTTTGGATCATGCAAGTCCCGTATGACATAGCGTCCGGCGAAGGGGTGAGAGGACGGGTCATTCGTGATGTCATTTGTGGCAAAGTGCCCCTGCTGACATTTTCGCGAGAGACTGCGGCTGCGGGGATGTGGCTCAGCGTTGTGGATCTCGACGGCAACGAGAGCAATGCCGTGCGGGTTTCAGAATGTCGAAGGCGCAGTCGTAAGGGAGAGAATCCCGATCTTTCCGGTGCCCGCTGAGCGGTTTGGCGGCTGGCAGCCTCTCATGCGGTTCCGGCGTTGCTCCTGACAACGTACTGCGGTGCCCGGTTGCTCCGGGGCCTCACGTTGGACGGCCACGGCTTGGCCGCCGTTCTGCTGTGCTTCGCCCTCATCCTGCTCACCGCTTTCGCCTAGTGACGGTCTTGTAAGTACGGACCCGCTGGGGTTGTCTGGTGTCACAGACGCTGCTATGATCGGGCGACTGCGATGTGCAGGGGGCTGCGGCCCGTTTGGCGGGCCGTGTAAGGTGCGTCAGGTTTACTCCTGGGATAGAGCACAATGGCAGAGGACACGACGGTCATAGACGCGCTGGGGGGAGTGACGTATTACCAGTATGAGGGGGCCTACGTCACGGGCGCGAAGGCCCCCCTGGGCCGCACGAGCCTCGACGCCGCCCATGCGGCGAGCGATGGCGGCCAGGCCGAGTCGCTGTCCCATCAGGAGGGCGAAGACCAGAGCCGTAAGAGTCGTGCGCCGACTCTTGCGAAAGGAGGCGAAATCCTCCCCAATCAGAGCCGCTGGCGAGCGCCTTCTGTCCAGCGAAGTCCCTCCTTTCCGTCAAGAATAGATGGGTACTTTGTGGACGAAGGCGCTCCTCTTTTTACGGTAAATCATGTAAATACTGAGAACCCAGCGACTTACCGCCCCTAAGAATCCCGCCGTCTCCCCCGCGG
>CAZGRF010000616.1:0-2564 GCA_964527825.1 uncultured Pirellulales bacterium | reverse complement strand
CAGCAGCATCAACTACTTTTTCGGTCGCGGCGAGTTGAGCCAGGTGGTGGACCAGACCAATGCGCTCAGCCAGTTGACGCACGAGCGGCGTCTTTCGGCGCTCGGTCCCGGAGGCCTGAACCGAAGACGGGCGGGCTTTGAGGTGCGCGATGTTCACATCAGTCACTATGGGCGCATCTGCCCCATTGAGACGCCGGAAGGCACGAACATCGGCCTGATTTCATCTCTGGCCCTTTTTACGACCATTGACGCATACGGCTTTCTGTTGACGCCGTATCGGAAGGTCAAAGGGGGCAAGCTTCAAAACGACGTTGCGTATTTGCGTGCCGACGAAGAGATGCGCGCCGTGTTTGCTCCGCCCAGCGCCGTCAATCCGAAGACCCAAAAGATCGAGGAGCAAATGGTGCTGGCGCGCAAGAGCGGGGAGCTGGCGCTGACGCCCCGCGAGGAAGTGGAGTTCGTGGATGTCTCGCCGAAGCAAACGGTCGGGATTTCGGCTTCTCTTATCCCGTTCCTGGAGCACGACGACGCCAACCGAGCCCTGATGGGATCCAACATGCAGCGGCAAGCGGTGCCTCTCTTGAGGACCGAGGCTCCGCTGGTGGGCACCGGCATGGAGGAGACTGTCGGAAAGCATTCAAGCATGGTGGTACACGCCGCGGCCGCCGGGGTGGTCACCGCGGCGGACGCGACGCGTGTCGTCATCAATCATACGGATGAGTACGAGCTCGAGAAGTTCGTCGGCCTCAACGAACGCACGTGCTTGAATCAGAAGCCCATCGTGCAATTGGGACAGAAGGTGAAAGCCGGGCAGGTGATCGCAGACGGAGGCGGCACCTCTCAAGGCGTACTGGCGCTGGGCAAGAACGTACTGGTAGGTTTTGTCTCGTTCGATGGGTTCAATTTCGAGGACGCCATCATTGTCAGTGAGAGGCTGTGCAAGAACGACAGCTTCACGAGCATCCATATCGACGAATTCACGACGGAAGTCCGCGAGACGAGGCTGGGCAAAGAGGAGTTCACCCGCGACATCCCCAATGTTAGTGAAAAGGCCCTGCGGAATCTGGACGAACATGGCATTGTACGCGAGGGGACGCGCGTCTGCCCGGGCGATATCCTGGTGGGCAAAGTCGTGCCCAAGAGCAAGGTGGAGCTTACACCCGAGGAGAAACTGCTCCACGCGATCTTCGGCCGCGCCGGTGAGGATGTTAAGAATGACTCGCTTGAGTTGCCCAGCGGGTATGAAGGCGTCGTCATCAAGACGGAGCTGTTCACCCGGCGCGGCGCCGGCGGAGATGACCAGAAGAAGGCGCTGGCGGATGAATTGAAGCGTTTTGAAGCGGAAGCCAAGGCAAAGGAGTGTTCGATCTTCCGGCAGATGATCGACGCCATTCAACAGCAGTTCGAGGTCAATATCGTTGATCCATCGACACGACAGAAGGTGGGAGCCAGCGAGGACGACGAGGTTATTTACGAGCAAATCGAGAACTTCGATATCAAGTGGGTCCGACCGGCTGCGGCTCGAGACGATGTGCAGAAGGTGGTGGGCAAGTTCTGGATCAAGATCACCGAAGAAAAGGAGGAGAAGGCCCGCCGCGTCGAGCGTACCAAGCACGGGGACGAGTTGCCCAGCGGCGTGCTGCAAATGGCCAAGGTCTACGTAGCGATCAAACGGACGTTATCCATCGGCGACAAGATGGCCGGGCGCCATGGCAACAAGGGTGTCATTGCCAAGATCATGCCCGAGGAAGACATGCCGTTCCTGGAGGACGGAACGCCGCTGGACATCCTGCTGAATCCTCTCGGTGTGCCGAGCCGTATGAACGTGGGACAGATCCTTGAGACCCATCTCGGACTGGTGGCCAGAGTCTTGGGTTTCGATGCCATCACGCCGGTTTTCGATGGGGCGCGCGAAGAGGATATTCAGAATCTGACCGAAGAGGCGAACCAGCTCATGGCGACCCGTAAGGCAGAACTGCTGGAACGGGGCGTGGCGCCGCCGGCCGACGAACTCTTCGTTGACGTGCCGGCGACGCTCAAGGCCCAACTGTATGACGGGAGAACGGGCGAGCCGTTCGATCAGAGAGCGACGATCGGCTACATCTATATGATGAAACTGCATCATCTTGTGGATGACAAGATTCATGCGCGCGCGACCGGGCCGTACAGTCTGATCACTCAGCAGCCTCTGGGCGGCAAGGCCCGCACCGGCGGGCAACGCTTCGGAGAGATGGAAGTCTGGGCCCTGGAGGGCTACGGCGCCGCCTACACGCTGCAAGAGATGCTCACGGTCAAGAGCGACGATGTCGAGGGTCGCACGAAAATCTATGAGTCGATGGTCAAGGGCCAGAACACGTTGGAGGCGGGGACACCTCTGTCTTTCGACGTGTTGTGCAACGAGATCCGAGGGCTGGGGTTGAATATCCAGCTTGAGAAGAAACGTCTTGGGCGGACCGCGCTGTAGGTTTGGCTGTCGGGTTGTGACTAAGATAAGGGGCGTTCGATGTTGGGTAATATCTACGATCGGATTAACGACTACGGTTCGGTCAAGATTTCGCTGGCCA
>CAZGRF010000615.1:0-2570 GCA_964527825.1 uncultured Pirellulales bacterium | reverse complement strand
TCAACTGGGAGGTCGTCGAGAAGTCCAACACCTTCCTCAAGACCGACAGCCAGACCATCGAGTTCCGCATCCAGGTCCCCGCCGGCCAGGAGAAGACCATCACCTACAAGGTCCACTACACGTGGTAAACCGCCGAGAGTCGGAAGTCAGAAACGCGATGGGAGAGAAGTGCCATGAAGTGGAAGCGACGAAGCGATGTGCGGGCAGCCTGTTGGCATACCTTACTCTTTGGAGCGATCGTGCTCGGTCCGTGTCCGGCCGCTCTGGCCGGACCGCAGTGGCGATTGATCTCGGTCGAGATCGATGGCGGGAAAGACACTGTCGTCCGGGATTTTGCTCTCGGCGCGGATGGAACGCCCTGGGTGGTACTGTCCCAGCCCAAGCTGACTGTCTGCTATTGGCGCGACGGCCAGTGGCACACCTTCGGTCGAGCCCCTGCAGAACCGTCTCTTTCGCCCGACCTCTATGTCTCCGGCGCGGGACACGTCTTTCTCAGCGGGCTTCGCCCCGCCGAACCGGCGGCCAAAGACCCATCAGTTCCGCTCTATCGGCTTGAGAACGCGCAGGCGACCCATGTCACGGACTATTTTGGCGACGCGGGGATCTTCCGTCGGGCGGTGTTCTTTGACAGCAAGGACCGGGTCTGGCATTGGGGCGATATGTTCCTGGCGAAGTTCGAGGACGGTCAGTGGCAGAGGGTCGAGGCCTGCATAGGGCCAGACCCACTCGTGGTAGAGGACACCGACGGGAACGTGTATTTCTTCGGCACGACCCTGTGTGCCTACCGCGATGGGCGGTTCATCCTCAACGCGGAGCTGCCCCCTTTCCCCTGGGAGCGCCTGGTTTTGCGATGCTGCCTCTGGGGAGACAACAAGGCATTGTTCATCTCGCGCTACAGCCCGGGCGTTGTCGTGGTTGACCTGAACACTCTGACCATCTCTGACGTTCTCCGCAGCGAGCCTCTGCCCGGCAGTGGCGGGGGGTTCTTCGTTGGCGAACCACAGCGACGTGACGGTGCCGCGTGGACCCCGCCGACACTGACACGCTTGACCTGCTACGACTTGTTCCGCGACAGAGATGGCGACGTCTGGATACTCACCTCCGGTCCGCGTGGGCGAGGCTACGTTGAAGTCAGTGCGAGTGACAACAGCATTCAGGAAAGGCCTGCCACGGCCGCTGTCGCCAGGATTGCTGACCAGGTCGTCCGATGTACGACCGACGGAACAATCTGCTTTGGGGTTAGCGGAGCCGGCGTTTACGTGTATCGCGACGGCATGCTTTCTCACGTGGACTGGCGGCAGGGATTGGCAATCAATGAGGCCAAGTGGGTCTATGAGCATCCGGACGGGACCGTATGGTTTGCATCGCCACGGACGGGGATAGCGGTGTACGATCCTTGCGGTGTGCCAGGCACGGTGCCGGCGTCGCCCTTTCAGAACTCGTGGGAACAATACTCACTTGCGGGCAGAACGTCGCTCGAAGACTTCCAGGGGCGTTTCTGGTGTTATCTCAGCAGTCAAACGAATAACGTGTCATGCTGGAATGGCCAAGCCTGGGAGCACTTCGAACTTGGGTTCAGGCCGTCTCATGATGCGACGCTCTGGGTAGACAATCTGCACCGGCTCTATGTCTTTGGCACGGAAGGTCAAGGCCGTGGCTCCAAGCGCGTCTTCGCCCGACTCACCGGCGAACGAATCGATCGTTTTGCCGACGTCAAAGAAATGCTCGCGGATTCCGTCGCAACAGGGGCGCGTCTGTTCAAGGGCAGCGGTGCTTATGGAGAAGATGCGCCGCTGGTGATCGATGGCCGTAGCATCTGGTACAAAGCTGCCGCTTCCAGTGTTCTCTTGCGATACAGCGGAGAGACTTGGTATGAGACTCTCATGCCCGATGGTCGGGGGCGTCTGATCAGACACGCTGACGACCAAGTGTTGATTAGTTCCGGGGGCGCGCTGCTGATGCTTGACCAGGGGCGGTTCGTCAGATTCGTGGACGACCATACGCGGCGCCGGGAATTTCTTCTGACTGAATCAGGCTTTCAACCGTTTGATCCGGAGTTCTATCGGGTACATCCGAACGAGTCCTTTCCTGCGCGCACGACGGAGACCGCCTTGTACGTCTTTGACAATCGTGAGGATTTCCTTGATTTCCGGGAAGACAGCGTTCCACCGCGCACTGCCAAGTTCTCACGCAATTTCGGTCGCCTCTGGCTGGCGGAAGGAGGCTATTGGGCTCATCCGGATAACAATTCTTGTCTGTTGCAGCGGTACTACCATGGGCTCTTACTGACAATCGATCTGGCTCTCACGCCGGTGGCGGAGGGTTTCGGTGGCACCAGCGCCGATGTCTATGAGGATGCCCCGGGCGACCTCTGGCTGCGCCGCCAACTGACGCTGTTCCGGGTGAGGCGACCGAGACTCGACACACGCATCATTGCCCCGCAGGTGACACAGTGTCTGTCGCCCGCGCTGCGCATCGAATTTGCAGGCGCAGCCTACGGGCCGGTTCACGAGCCGTTGCGATTCGCTTGGCGTTTGGATGGGGGGATGTGGTCGAAGCCCACGCAGCAA
>CAZGRF010000614.1:0-2582 GCA_964527825.1 uncultured Pirellulales bacterium | reverse complement strand
CTTGACGGTTTCCATCCGCGTCTCCTAATGTCCGCTCGATCCCCGCATCGTGTCTGTCCCGGGCATCACGGCACGAGCCAAGCATACCTACAGCAGCGGCCATCTGCAACCCCGTATGTACGCGTTGCCTGCAACCCTGCACGCGGGTATGATGAGCTGGTGCCCACCACACAGCGAGTCTATCGCTGCAAGATAACCACCACATCAGGCAGGATGAGATTGACACACGCGCACGCCGAGGCTACGCTATGCGTGTAATAGCGTTTTTTGGCAGGAGAACCACGATGAGTGATGACGTTCCCGAGAACTCCCTGACACCAGCCTATCTCAAGCAAGCGCTCAAGGCCTTCAAGAAGCGTCTCAAGCTGACGCAGCTCGACGAGGAGTCCAGCCTGGGCGGCGGCCCTTTCAGTGGCGGCCGCAGTTCCGGCATCGTAGCGATCCAGCCGCCCAATCAGTACCCGCGCGAAGTATGGGAAAAGCTGGTCGAAATGGGCAAGCTCCGTCGATCAGGATCAGGGCTCTACGAGTTGAACCGCGAACCCGACCCCCGTTGAGCTTGGCGTGGTGAGAACTGGGGAACCTGGATTCGAACCAGAACTAACTGATCCAGAGTCAGTCGTGCTACCGTTACACTATTCCCCAAACAGGCAGGGACAACCCTACCATATTCGGTCGGTTTTTTCAAATCCAAAATGGCGAATCAGCCTCCATCCGGCTGGCAACAAGGCCGCCGCGAGAGCTACTTTGACAACCTCACCCGGCAGGAACGGCAAAAGGCCAATCGCCAGGACGCCGCCCAGCGGCTTGCCCAGCAAGTACACCAGGCAAGACAGCCAAGCCAGGCCGCAAGCATAGAGCACAACATTGCCGAGAATCATCGCCAAAATGGTCGTGCCGGCTCGGCGGTCCCACCCCCGTTCGGCCAAGACCCCCACAACGTAGGCGGCACCCACAAAACCAACCAAGTAGCCGCCCGTCGGCCCGGTAAGGGCCTTCAGACCGCTATTTCCGTATGCGAACACAGGCAATCCCGCCAGCCCTTCGGCCAAATACGCCAGCACGGACAGCACCCCGCGCCGCGACCCCAGGAGGGTCCCGACCATCAGCACGGCAAACGTCTGGCCCGTGATCGGGACCGGCGTGCCGATGGCAACTTGCGTGCAGAGAGCGATCAAGACAGAGCCGCCCAACACCAGGGCCGCATCATACAGCCAGGCCAGCCTCTTCTCGCATGGTCGAGCAAGATCAGCAATCGTCAGTTCACCAGTCATCGTCCACTCAAACAAGGGTTTAGCACTGGCAGAGACGCAGTATTCTACGTCTCCAAAAGCAACACAGACACAGGCGAAGGATTATACTGTTGGCTTCGTCGTGCGTCAAACGCACTTCAGCGTCATAGCAACCACCAAGAATGGAAAAAACGCTATCGCTGAAATGTTTCGGCCCTCAGCCCCGACTAACAGACAAGAAGGAGTACAAGAACGAAATGTACGCCCCAGAGAGGCTCTGCGGGTGTATAATCTGAGTGCGGCGGACGCCGGGCTGTTGGGTGCGCCGGCGCAATGTCAGTCAGACGACGTGAAAACCCGGACATCACATTGCTTACGGCACAGGAAGAGAGGAAAACACATGAGAGAAGGACTTCACAAGCGCGTCTCATTGGCCTGCCTGCTGGGGTTGACACTGTTCCTGGCAAGTTCGTGCGTCTATATTGAGGGTTGCGACTATGGCACCGGTTGGGGTCCCATGGTCAAGTACGAGAGACAGGTCGAGCTGTCGGCCCCTCTGGAGCCGGGTTCGGCGTTCCAGGCGCGAACCTGCGACGGGTCCATCAGCGTCGAAGGCGCCGAGACAAGCGAGTGCAGGGTGCTCGCCACGATTCGGGCCCACGCCCGGACGCAAGAGAAAGCCCAGGAACTGGCCGAGCAAATCCAAGTCAGACTCGAGCCTTCCGCCCGCGGGCTCTCCGTGGTCATCGACAAGCCGACAATCATCCACAACGCCGGCTACGGCGTCTCGCTCGTCGTGGCAATACCGACTGAGACGAGCCTGGAGCTCGTCACCAGCGACGGATCGGTGCACGTCACAAACATCCGGGGCACGATCGCCGCGACAACGTCCGACGGCGGCATCCGAGTCGAAGGCGTCGAGGGTAACGTTCGGCTCAAGACTTCGGACGGGAGCATTCACCTGGCCGAGATGCGAGGCGACAATCTGGAAGCGCGAACCAGCGACGGAGGCATTCGCTGCCAAAACATCGCCGTGGCACGTCTGATCTGTCACACGTCTGACGGGTCCGTCCACATCGAGTGCGCTCCGGACGCGCCGAGAGCACCGGAGATGGCGGTGACCACTTCGGACGGCAACATTACGCTGGCCGCGCCGCCCGATCTGTCGGCCGTGATCGACGCCTCTACCAGTGACGGCTCGATCCACACATCGCTGCCCATCACCGTACAAGGTCGCGTCGGCAGGTCGTCCCTCAGCGGGACCATCGGCGCCGGCGAAGGCAAAGTCACCCTCAAAACGAGCGATGGGTCGATCACCATAAGATGAACGCCTGGACGTAGGAGAATCGC
>CAZGRF010000613.1:0-2591 GCA_964527825.1 uncultured Pirellulales bacterium | reverse complement strand
GACTGTTCCCCAGCTCTTCTCGGTTCTGCGATCCGCCATCGATCAGAAGAGGCACACGAGCGGTCGTTTCTACTTGCTGGGTTCGGTGAGTCCTACGCAGGTCCGGCAGGTGTCCGAGAGTCTCGCCGGACGGATCGGCATCGTGGAGTTGACCCCTTTCCTGTTTGCAGAGGTCGCCGGTCCCGATCTTGACCTGAGCACGTACTGGTTGCGCGGCGGCTATCCCGAGGCGTGCAAGGAAGCCGAAGAAGAGAGGCGCGTGCGATGGCACGAGCACTACGCTCAGGCGCTCGTCGAGCGAGACCTGGCAGGCTATGGTCTCAAGACGTCGCCCTTCGAGATGCGCCGTTTTCTCGGGATGCTGGCGCACATCCACGGGGGACCCTTGAACACCTCCGATTTGGGTCGCTCGTTGGGAGTCAGCTATCGTACGGTGCGCAGCTACCTGGACATCCTGGAGGGACACTTCTTGATCCGGCGTCTCCAACCCTGGTCAGCCAACCTCGGCAAGCGCCTGGTCAAGACGCCGAAGGTCTACTTGCGCGACAGCGGACTACTGCATTACCTGCTGGGTATTCGCAACGACAGAGATCTGCTTCAGTCTCCCCGTCGGGGCGCCAGTTGGGAGGGGTGCCTCACCGAGCAAATCATCGCCCTGGAGAAGCTTCGTCGCGCCGGAAGCCAGTTCTGGTTCTACCGCACCCGGGCCGGCGCTGAGATTGACCTTGTGGTTGAGCGGGGTGGGCAGCGCATCGGCTACGAGTTTAAGTGTGCTTCTTCTGTTGGCCGGTCCGATGCCTCCGGGCTGAAAGCCGGTCTGGCCGACGGCGTAATCACCGAAGGTAATGTCGTCTACTCGGGCGCACGCCGATTTCCGCTGTACGACCGCATCGAAGCCCTCCCAGCAGATAGCCTGCTACAGGATGGGGATGCACCTTCACGCGACGTCTAGGGCCGACGACAGACCCAGAATCCTTTTGACGGTGGTTGACGCCCGGATTATATCTTGGGGTCTGAAAATACGCGGACCGGACACATGTATTGGAGCAGCCTATGAATAGCGTAAAAATCGTCGCTGAAGGCATCACGTTCGACGATGTTTTATTGCTCCCAGCCAAGAGCGATTTCATACCCAGCCAGGCGGACACCAGCACGAGGCTGACACGCAACATCGAGATCAATATCCCGATCGTATCAGCGGCGATGGACACGGTGACCGAGTCGGCCCTCGCGATCGCCTTGGCCCAGGAGGGTGGCGTCGGCATCATCCACAAGAACCTCTCCATCGAGGCCCAGAAACGGGAGGTTGCCAAGGTAAAGCGCTCCGAGCACGGCGTCATCGGCGACCCGGTTACGCTTTCTCCCACCGAGCCTGTCCGCCGGGCCCAGGAGCTCATGAGCGAGCAGAACGTGTCCGGAATTCCGATCGTCGAGGGTAAGAAGCTCGTCGGCATCCTGACCCGCCGCGATCTCAAGTTTCTGCGAGACTACACCGTCAAGATCAGCACAGTCATGACCAAGGCCAACCTCGTCACCGGTCCGGCCGACACCAGGCTCGAACAGGCCAAGGAGATTCTCCAGGAGCGAAAGGTGGAAAAGCTCCTGCTGGTCAACGAAAAGGGCGAGCTGGCCGGCCTGATCACCATGCGCGACATCGACCGCGTCCAGCAATATCCGAGGGCCGCACGCGACAAACGCGGCCGGCTGCGCGTCGGAGCCGCCGTCAGCGTCCATGACTATGAGCGCGTCGAGGCATTGATCGCCGCGGACGTCGATATCATCGTGGTCGATACAGCACACGGCCATTCGCAGAACGTCGTCGATACCGTTAGAAGAATCAAGGCCAGCCATAAGATCGACGTGATCGCCGGCAACATCGCTACCGGCGACGCGGCCCAGGAGCTGATTGACGCCGGCGCCGACGCCGTCAAGGTCGGCATCGGACCCGGGGCCATCTGCACGACCCGGATCATCTCCGGCGTCGGTGTCCCGCAGGTCTCGGCGATCATGAATTGTGCCGAAGTCGCCTACGAGGCGGGCGTTCCCGTCATCGCCGACGGCGGCATCAAGCAGTCCGGCGACATTACCAAGGCCATCGCCGCGGGGGCCTCCTGTGTGATGATCGGCTCGCTGTTCGCCGGCCTAAAGGAAAGCCCCGGCCAGTTGGTCATCTATAAGGGCCGACAGTTCAAAGAATACCGCGGCATGGGCTCGCTGGGCGCGATGGTCAAGGGCTCGGCCGAACGGTATGGCCAAAGCAGCCAGACCGAGGTCAGCAAGCTCGTGCCCGAAGGCGTCGAGGGCCGGGTCCCCTACCGCGGCGCGCTGAGCGATTTCGTTTATCAGCTTGTCGGCGGCCTGCGCGCCGGCATGGGCTACTGCGGCACGCCGAACATCCAGGCGCTGATGGAAAGCGGGCGGTTCGTCCGCGTCAGCGCCGCCAGCGTGGGCGAGTCTCATCCTCATGACATCCAGATCACCAAAGAGGCACCCAACTATTCCGGGCACATGCCCGCGGAAGAATGGTAGAGTCACGATGAAACGCGAAATGATCGCCAT
This sequence comes from uncultured Pirellulales bacterium, assembly GCA_964527825.1. Classification (GTDB taxonomy): domain Bacteria; phylum Planctomycetota; class Phycisphaerae; order Sedimentisphaerales; family Anaerobacaceae; genus JAFGLV01. The sequence continues at coordinate 32 of CAZGRF010000613.1, read as the reverse complement.
TCTCGATTTCGGCAGCCAATACGGGCAGCTCA
>CAZGRF010000612.1:0-2592 GCA_964527825.1 uncultured Pirellulales bacterium | reverse complement strand
TTCGGAATGTAGGACAACAATTGGACACCCGCCTCGACGAGGGCGACGCGATACCTCACGGTCGGCACATCGTCCAGTTGGAGGATGACGTGGATCCTGCCTGATAGATCGGGCTCGCAGCCGCGCAGGAACTCCCCGACCCCGGACGCGGGAACGAAACGTCGAGATTTGAGAATCACCTCGTCGTTGGCGAAAGCACGGCCGGCAAGCAGCAGCGCGATCACCACGCCGGCGAACACGCCCATTTTCCTCATGACAGCCTTACTCCTCCGTGGCTCCGCGTGGATTGATGCACATGAGCGACCCCCATTGCCTCGTCATCCGGGCCCAACACAGGCCCGTCAAAGACCCAACTCGCGCCTTTACCAAAGTGCCCTCCGGGCCTCAAGACATAAGACCTTTATTGTAACATCTCTATCACGCCATTTCCAGCACAAATGGGCCCGATCAGCCCGCGCGAGCAGGCGCGGGGCCCTGCTTCGCCACGTACCTATAAGTCGCGGAAGACACCCTTGTTGTCACCTGTCTTATAGGACAAATGCCTCGGCCAGTGGCCCGGAAATCACTGGATCCCGGAGGGACCTGCAATAAACGCACGCCCGAACACGCCCTTGCGGGTTGAATGCGGGTTTGTGTCGGCCTGCTTCTCTTCCTCAAATCACTCCGGACACCTCATTTCTCTATCCTTGCCGCCGGCCAGCGATTAGACTGTACCCTACTGACGAAGGATGTGGCGGCTTGAGCGCACCTCGTCACGGGGTGGTCAGCGAGTGATTATTCGTTCTTACGGAGATTGCGGTGTTCGGTGCAGAGCAAGGAAGGTCCCGAGCGACAGTGGTGGTCGCGGCCGCCCTCGGCGTGGTCTGGACGCTGAGCGTGTACGGACAGGCCGCTTCGACCTCCACCGCACCGCCGCTTGCCGGGCCGAACGAGCCGAACACCGCCCCCCCGGCATCTCCAGCCCCTTCGGACAGCACCGCGGTCGCGCCAGTCACCGTCAAGACGTTGCAGGACCAGAAGCAACGGGCCGCCGAATCGACGACATTGGCCGACGATGTCAAGGCCAGGCTCACCGAGGTCTACGACAAGGCTATCGCTCAGCTCAAGCTCGGCACCGAACTCGCGGAGAAGAAGAAGCAATACGATGAGGCTGTCAAGACCGCCGGCGCCAACCTCGAGAGCGTCAAGAAATCGCTGGCCGAGCTGAGCGAGCCCCTGCCGGAAGAAGTCCCTGCCGATCTGACCCTGGCTGAGGCCGAGCAGACCCTGAACCAGGCAAAACTGGATCTCGACGAGACCAAGAAGAGCGCCGCCAACTGGGAGAACGAACCGAAGCGACGCGCCGACCGCAGGACCAAGATCCCGGAAGAGATCAGTGTCGCCAAGCAGCGTCTGGAGGAGATAAAGCAGAAACTCGTCCCTCTCAGCACCGAGGGTACGGAAGACGATCTCGACCAAGCCAACCGCACGCTCCTGCAGCTCGAACAGAGTGTCCTGCAGGATCGCATCGACACCGACACCCGGGAGCTGGCAAGCTACGACGCCACCAGCGATTGGCTCGCTGCCCAACGCGATCTGGCCTCCCGCCGATCGGCAGCCGCGGAGAAGCGAGTGGCCTTCTGGCAGGACAAGGTGGCCGCTCTCCGCGAGCGTGCGGCACAAGCAGCACAGAGCGAGGCACTCCGCGCCAAACAGGAGACACGCGACGTCGACCCCGTTCTCAAGCCGATCGCCGATGAGAACGCCAAGCTCGCGCAGGAGCACGCCGATCTCATCGCCAAGATTCAGGAGCTAACGAGGTACGCAGAGACCATCGATAGCAAACTTGCGTCGGTCAGTGACGACTTCGCTGAGGCGCAAAGTCAGATCGAAGCGGTTGGCAGGGTTACCAACACGATGGGCGCCCTCCTGCTGGGCAAACGCGACCAACTCCCGAACATCGGCGAAAACCAAAGACGAATCCGCAACCGCACGGCGAAGATCTCGACCGCCCTGATCGACAATAGCGAGTTCGACAAGCGCTGGTCCGACCTGGGCGATCTGACGGATGAATTGGAGGGCATCAATGCTCAACTGGCTCCGTCGGCCACCGCCGCACAGCGAGAAGCCATCAAGAAGGAAGCCACAGGCTACTATGAGAGCCGGCGCAAGACGCTGCGAGCTTTGGCCGATCAGAATGAAGAGTACGCCGGCAAGCTGGCCAACCTCGACATCAAAGAGCGGAAGCTCGTCGCTACGGTGGAGGATTTCTCCAACTTCATCGACGCGAACATTTTGTGGGTCAAGAGCAGCCATGTCGTAGGTCTGGCGGACGTAGGCCGCGCGGCCCGGGCAATAGGATGGCTCCTGTCTCCGGCTAACTGGCGCAAGACCGGCACGGCGCTCTGGGCCGATCTCAAGACCGACTTGCTGCCTTATCTGCTGATTGCGCTCGTGGTCATGGTATCCGTTGCGTCCCACACCAAGATGCACAGGCGTATCGAGGCCGTCTCGGAAAAAGTCCGTCAGGTCCAGGGGGACAGATTCCTCTTCACCGCCGAGGCCCTCATGCTGACGGTCCTGCTGGCGGCGACCTGGCCTGTCCTTCTGTTG
>CAZGRF010000611.1:0-2592 GCA_964527825.1 uncultured Pirellulales bacterium | reverse complement strand
TATCTCAAAGAAGCCGCCGACATCAAGTACTTGCTCCTGGAGTTAGGGCCCAGCCAGGCGGGGACGCTCAATCGGTACCTGGAAACAGGCGATCGCGCCCTGTTGGACGAGATGTACTCATATCTCGAAGGGACCTATGAGTGGACGCAAGAGTCCTATGCTTTCTGGCAGGATCTCTACACGTTCAATCGTGCCTTGCCCCTCGAAGAACGGCTCACATGCGTGGGCATAGACATCGAGCACCAGGTGGGCTATGCCCTGGCCTATCTGCGAACGCTGCTGCCGAACGAGGCCCCGCCGGAGCGGATCACGGCGCAAATTGAGCTGATTCGCGCATTCACTCGCGACAGCAGGACTGGCTTCGACGCGGCGGCAGAGCTGTCAGCGAGTATCGCCGTGAACGAAGGAGACTACAGACGATACCTGCGGGAGGATTTCTTTGAGTTTAGGCTCATTGTTGAGAGCATGTGGGCGGCGCGCGAGGCCTATCGGGCCAGGCAGTCCGGCGGAGGACGCGTTGCCTTCCAGCAGTCGCGCGACGCGGCCATGTACGCGAATTTCGTCCGGCTTTATGACAGGCTTCCGGAGGGTCGCTACTGGGGGCATTTCGGGGGCGCGCACATCTTTCACAAGAGCAGCAACGGCACCCAGTGGTTCGGAGTGGGCCTTGAGCGCGACGATTCGCCCGTCACCGGTCGCGTGCTGTCGATCTACTTCGCCTATGAACGCTGCACGGCGATGACGCGGAAGAATTCGACCTATAGTACGTCTTCCGCCGCCAACGTCCGGCCCGGCCTCTTCGATTTCTACAGAGGTTCCGAGCCGGTTCTCTTCAAGCTGATCGGTGAGGACTCGCCGGCCCGCTTTTGTCAGGCGGTTCTGCATGGTGAGCCGGGCGGCAGTGCGGAATACTTTGATTACCTGCTTTTGGTTCGAGACGCGACCCCGACGCGGCCGCTAACCATGTCAGACGATCAGGATTAGTGTCAGGAATTCTCGGGTGACAAATGCGCAACCTGCATGAATGGAATGTGTCGTACGCCGAGGCCCGCGAGTTGCAGTCGCGACTGGCCGAGCAGGTCGGCTTCGATCCGCTCGATATCGAGCCGAAACTTGTCGCGGGGCTCGATTGTGCGTTCAGCAAGGATGGCAAACGGATTCTTGCCGTGGTGGTCGTCCTGCGCCGGGCGGCAGTCTCAACGCCGAAGGCGCCGGGGAAGGAGCTATTCGAACTGGTCGAGACGGCCAGTGCGACCTTGGACGTGACATTTCCCTATATTCCGGGGCTGCTATCGTTTCGGGAGGCGCCGGTGTGTTTGGCAGCGGTGCAGAAGCTCAAGTGCCGACCCGATCTGTTCCTCGTCGATGGGCAGGGCATCGCTCACCCTCGTCGGCTGGGGCTGGCCTCGCATCTGGGCCTGTTTCTCGATACGCCGACCATCGGCTGCGCCAAGAGCCGCCTGATTGGCACGTTTGGCGAGCCGGGTCCGGAGAAGGGGACACACAGCCCCTTGTGGGACGCCGGCGACGTGATCGGAGCGGTGGTGCGGACCCGCCGTAGCGTCAAGCCGCTTTTCGTCTCCGTGGGCCATCGATGCTGCCTGGCCGATGCGATCCGCATGACGCTGGCCTGCGCCACGAAGTACCGCCTGCCCGAGCCCACGCGTCTGGCGCACCAAGCCGTCAGCAGGCTCAAGCGAGGATGAACGCGCGACGGTCTTGGGATTTCCCGCAAACGTCTTCCCTGGGTCTTGCACGGGGCCAGTTTTTCGCGTACAAAGAGAACCTTTCGGCCGCAAATGGCGTAGTAATGCGGTCATGAGTTGCATGAACGGGGCCTGTTCTTGTCATCGGACAAGGGCCTGGGGGGACTTACCTGATGTTGTTCTTTTTGATTGGGGAAGGTCTTTATGGCGACAGATGTGAAGCAGATAGGCCAGTTGGTGCAGGCCAAGAGCGATTTTGTGCGGACCCTCTTTTCCGAGCTCGACAAAGTCATCGTCGGCCAGCGCTACATGCTCGAACGAATGCTCATTGGTCTCCTGGCGAATGGGCATATTTTGTTGGAGGGTGTCCCGGGGCTGGCCAAGACCCTGGCAGTGACGGTGCTGTCTCGGGCCATCGACGCCGAATTCAGGCGAATTCAATTCACCCCCGACCTCTTGCCGGCGGACCTTATCGGAACGCAGATCTACCGTCAGTCCGACGGGCAGTTCTACACGCGCAAAGGGCCGATCTTCGCCAACCTGATTCTGGCCGATGAAATCAACCGCGCTCCGGCGAAGGTGCAGAGTGCGCTGCTGGAGGCCATGCAGGAGCGGCAGATTTCTATCGGCGAGGAGACGTTCGCCTTGCCAAGTCCTTTCCTGGTGCTGGCGACGCAGAACCCGATCGAGCAGGAAGGGACCTATCCGCTGCCGGAGGCCCAGTTGGACCGCTTCATGTTCAACATCAAGGTCGATTATCCCTCGCCGGACGAAGAGGAAAAGATCCTGGCCACCACCACCCGGGGCGAAAAGGCCGAGGTCCGCAAGGTCCTCTCCGGCAAGGCGATCCTCAACTTGCAGGGCCTGGTGGGCAAGGTGGCCGTCA
>CAZGRF010000610.1:0-2595 GCA_964527825.1 uncultured Pirellulales bacterium | reverse complement strand
GCCAGGCCCAGGCAGACCATGCCGACGGCGAACCAATACGGGGCGTAGGAGCCCACATGCCTGGCCAGGTAGCCGCCGGCGCCGGCGCCGGTCGTGATGCCCAACGATATGACCGTCTCGTGGATGGCCATGCGGGCGGAACGATTACGACTGCCCGAGGCACCGTAGTACAGGTGGGAGCTGTACGCAAACCCGAATCCCAGCCCCAGCACGATGGCCGACAGGAAGAAGACCGGCAGAGTCTTGCCGAAGATCATCATTAGCAAGGCGATCAGCAGCATCGCTTGGGCCGCCATGATGGGTCCTGGCCGGAAGTGCCAGAAGGCCCAGCGACCCGCGCCGACCAGCACGAGGAAATTGCACAGCGCGAACACGCCGTAGTAGAGGCCGAATTGCGCCTCAGTGTAGCCGAGGGCGACGAACAGCAGCGCAAACTGAGATCGCGTGATCGCCTGGCAGGCCCACGCGCAGAACAGGGCAATGCGAGACATCCAGCGATAGTCCGCCAGCATCCGCACATCGTGCCCGTCCTCGATGCGATTGTCGGGCGCCTCACTTGCCGGCGCAGGCGACGGATTGCTCTTGGCGATGGTCAGCAGCACCAGGGCCAGCACGAAGCAGACGACCGAAGCAACCATCGGCCACAGAGGATTGACCTCGACCAGCCACGCCCCAACCACCGGCCCGATCAGTCCGCCGCCGGACCAGGAACCGTTGTAGCGTCCGAACCGCCGATTCAGCTCCAGCCCCTCGAAGCGGGCCGAGACCCAGCTCATCAGGAAGGGCCAATACAGCGCCATGGCCGCCCCGCCGAGGCCCCCCGCGGCGATGATTGTCCAGATCCAGGCCAACCTGCTCGCTGCTTCTGACTGCCTCCCACCGAGCACGGCGAAAACCATCGCCACTGCGCCCACCAGTGCTACGGCCGTCGCCAGACGGGTGGCGCGCTTGGTGTCCATGTGGCCCAGCAGCGAGCCGGTCAGAATCAACGCCACCAGATAGCTGAGGCCGTTGAGCGCCACGGCGTAGCCGACATGAGCTTCGGAGCCCCCGATGCCGGTAAGAACGAAGGGCATGGCGGTCCAGCAGACGCTCAGGCTCAACGCCGTGCAGAACGCGGCGCCGTAGAGCGGCCAGCCACGCCCTACCTGGGCGGTCACGGGTCTGGTTGTATTCTCAGTCATTTGGCCACGGATTCCAAAGCGGGCGATTGTAGCATGAGTCAGCCCTTTCGCCAGCAGATTCGCTACGGGCCGCGGACGCCCCATGAAAAGCAAGAGCCACCCTCCGCGGGTGGCTCGCGCTCAATTGGGTCTGCCGAGAACAGCAGAGTGGGTGTGAAATCCCTGTGGTCTACTGTTCTCCGCTGCTCTCTTCCGCGCGCGGTGCGCTGTCGGTGGGCGTGAAGGTGAAGTGTTTTCTCTCGGCCTGCGCACGGATGGCCTGCTTGGCAGCCGAGCCCAGGGTGTCGGCGTCACGTTGCTGCTTCTTCATTTCCTCGGCGATGAACTGGGCCCGCTGTCCGTTGAGTTGCTGAATCTTTGCCTGCAGCTCGGCTCGTTCTTTGGCCTTGGTCTCGACATAGGCCGCTCGTTCCTCGGCGTCCATCTTCTGCATGCTCTCAGGCAGGGCTCCTGCCTCGATCTGTCCCAGGTCAACCTGGTTAGCCTTGACCGCATCGACCAGGTCCCAACCCGCATTGACGTAATTATCGGAGGACTTGGCGACGGCCCGCTGGAGAGCCGCTTCGGGAGAGGCCTGCGCCGCGTTTCTGTCCTGCGTGGCTTGTCGCTCACGCAAGGCCTTGCCCTGCTGGCCATAGGCGATGTAGGTTTGATTCAGCCGGACCCCAAGCTTGGCGATCTCTTCATCTTGTGGCGCCGGGATGTGCACGATCTGACGGTTCTGGTCGATATTGAGATACCGCCCATCGGCGAGCACGGCGCCGTCCTTCCACTTGCCGTCAATGCCCTGTTGTTCGGCACCGCAGTGAATGGTGTTGACGATGATCCCTTTCTCCACCGCCGCCTTGCACACCTGGCGGTAGTCCACCGGTCCCTGTGTGAAGGGCTCGTTGCCCGCGATGAAGATTACCTTCAGATCGTTGGGCGAGTCACTCCATTGCAGCTCGGCGGTCGCATCTCGGATGACCCAGCCGCAGTATTCATCACCCCCGTTGGTCTTCAGAGCAAAGAGCTCTTCGGAGATCCTGTCGAGGTCCGTCGTCAAAGGCACGATCCGGCGGACGTAGCCGACCTCCCGAGCTAGTGAACTCTTGCCATACTCGTAGAGCGCCACCTGAACTTCAGGTTGTCGGCCGTTCTGACGGGCGAAGATGAACTCGTTCACCAGTGACCACAGTTCCGCCCGCGCCTGGTCGATCAGGCCTGACATGCTTCCGCTGGTGTCCAGCAGGATCGCGATCTGCACCAGCGGCTTGTCCCCCTGCCCCGCAATCTCCACGACCGGCGCCACCTCGACCGTGGGCCCTGCAGGTTCAGCCGCATACAGAACCGAGCCGTACAACATGGTCGCTGCCACGGTCAAACATGCTGCCAAATGTGTCTTCTTCATCGGATTCGCTCCTTTCATTGT
>CAZGRF010000609.1:0-2597 GCA_964527825.1 uncultured Pirellulales bacterium | reverse complement strand
AGTACTGGGGTTCGGACAAGGACGGTACCTGGAGCGGTATGATCTGGAACCCGGAACGGTACCCCGATCCAGAGGGCATGACCAAGGCGATTCACGACCTGCACATGAAGCTGATGATCTCCATCTGGCCGTCCGTGGGCAACGATACGCCGTTGGCCCATGAACTCGATCAACACGGACTGCGTTTCGAGCCGCTGCACTGGATCTCCAGGAAGGCCCGCGTTTATGATGCCTTCAGCGAAAAGGGACGCGAAATCTACTTCAAGCACATCAAGAACGGGCTGCTCGACAAGGGTGTGGACGCCCTCTGGATGGACGGGACCGAGGTCGAGGTGGGCTCGGCTTGTTGGAATGCCAACGAAGTCGCGCGGGACATCAAGAGGCTCGGCATCAATGCCATGGGCGATTTCTCCCGTTATCTCAATCCCTACACTCTGATGACCACCAAGGGCACCTACGAAGGCCAGCGTGCGATCAACAACCAGCGTGTCTTCACCTTGACCCGTTCGGCCTGGGCAGGCGCCCAGCGCTATGCCGCGGCCTCCTGGTCGGGCGATTCGTCAGCGAGCTGGGATACGCTCAAGGCCCAGATGGCCAGCGGGCTCGAAGTGACCATCGCGGGCAATCCCTGGTGGACACAGGATATCGGCGGGTTCTTCGTCAACAACTATCCCGGCGGCGAACAGAATGCCGCCTATCGCGAACTCTTCGCACGCTGGTATCAGTTCGGCGCCTTCAACCCGATCTTCCGCATTCACGGAACCAACATCGAGCGTGAACCCTACATCTTCAAAGAGATGGACCCGCAGATGTATCAGGCCCTGTTGGACGTCACGCATCTGCGCTATCGCCTGCTGCCGTATATCTACAGCCAAAGCTGGCGAGTCACGAACGAAGGCTATACGCTGATGCGCGGCCTGCCGCTGGATTTCCCGGATGACGTCAAGGCGCGTGACATCAGCGACGCCTTTATGTTCGGTCCGGCGTTTCTGGTCCATCCGGTAACCCGTGCCATGTACAATATGGACAATCCTCCGCCGGCCACCCTGCCGACGGAGTTCCTCCGAACCCCGGACGGCGAACCCGGCCTGGCGGTGCAGTATTTTGCGGGCATGCGTTTTGATACCCCGAAGGACAAGGGGGTGGATTTGGTCGTGGATCACGACTGGCCCGGCCCGCCGCTGGCCGATCCTCCCGGCGGACTGGACAGCGTCAGCAACTTCTCGGCACGCTGGGAGGGGACCCTCATAGCGCCCGAGGAAGGTGAATATGAAATCGGAGTCGAAGTCGACGACGGTTTCCGGCTCTATCTCGACGGCAGAAGGGTCCTGCAGGATTGGAGCCAAGGCGCCAAGCGCTACCGCAGTACCCATGTGACACTGAGCCAGGGCCAGGAAGTGCCGATCCGGTTGGAATTCTTCCAGGGCGGAGGCGATCGCGTCATCCGTCTCGGCTGGCGCACGCCCAGTGACATCCGCGAGCTGAACAGCCGAGAGCAGGTTCTGGACACTGTAGTGGCCACCTATCTTCCGTCCGGTGCGAAGTGGTGCGATTTCTGGACCAACCAGATGTTCAAGGGCGGCCAGACGGTGGAGAGAGAATGTCCGCTCAATATCCTGCCGCTATATATACGCGCCGGATCGATTGTGCCGATGGGGCCGGTGATGCAGTACGCCACCGAAAAACCGGACGCCCCGTATGAGATCCGCATCTATCCGGGTGCCGATGCGAAGTTCACCCTCTACGAGGACGACAACGAGACGTACAACTACGAGAAAGGCGAACGGGCCACGTACGATCTTGCCTGGAACGATGCGACCAGAACGTTGACCATCGGGCCGCGCCAGGGTTCGTTCCCCGGCATGGTTGCCGAGCGCGAGCTCAAGATCGTTGTCGCCGCACCAGACGGGAACGCCGGTATAGGGGAAGGGACCTTCGCCGTCAAGACGGTCAACTACACAGGCAAGGCTGTCGAGGTGAAGTTTTGATCGACCTAAAGGAGGAATCATGATATCGAAACCCTCAACTTGCGTATCGAAGATACGCCAAGTCAACCGATCGGCTTCTACTCAAAGGACCCGCAGGAAATGGATTCCGTTTCCTCCGTTTCTGTTTTCGTCTCTCATCCTGTCGGCATCGCTCTGGCTTGCACCGAATTGTCCCGCCCAAAACCCGATCGTTCAGACTATTCATGCCGCCGATCCCGCTCCGCTTGCGCCGATCCCCGAGGTTCCGACGCCGCAGGCACAGGACAGCGTGCCCATGGGCGACTGGAGATCGTTTCCCGAGATGAAGCTGGTGGATGTCCCGGTGGCGTCCGGGCCGTTCGAGCCGACATGGGAATCCATCGAGAAGCATTATCCCGGTGAACCGGCATGGCTGCGTGAGGCGAAGTTCGGTATCTGGGTTCACTTCGGCCCGCAATCCGCCGGCGAGAGCGGCGACTGGTATGCGCGCAGGCTCTATTCGCCCAGAGAGAACGCGTACAAGAATCATCTCAAGAAATACGGTCATCCATCCGAGGTCGGCTACAAGGAGGTCCTGCGCGACTGGAATCCGACCCAGCTCGATCCCGCCGCGCTGACGAAGATCTATCA
>CAZGRF010000608.1:0-2600 GCA_964527825.1 uncultured Pirellulales bacterium | reverse complement strand
CAGGAAGAATCGGCCACAGGACAGACGGACGGGCAGAAGGAGTAGACTATGGCGTATGCGCTGTGCTTTCTACTGTTCATGATTGGGCTGTACTGTGCCGTGGTCAAGAAGAACATGGTCAAGATCGTTCTCGGCATTATGATTATGGAGTACGCCGTCAATCTCTTCCTGATCATGCTTGGCTACCTGACCGGCGGCGTCGCCCCGATCATCGACAGGTCCGAGTTCGACGGGCAGACGAAAACCATTGCCGCGCAGTTCCTCAATTTCTCGGTCGACCCGCTGCCGCAGGCGTTGGTGCTCACCTCGATTGTGATTAGTCTGGGCTCTCTGGCCCTTCTGATCTCGATCTGCATACGGACCTATGAGAAATACGGCACGTTCGACATCACCGAGATAAGGAGGTTGAGAGGATGAACGTACCGCTGCCCATGTTCGTTGTCGTGCCTCTGGTGGCGGCGTTTGTGCTTCCTGTCTTCGGCAGGGGACTGAAGCCGGTAGCCACCTTGCTAGCCAACCTGGTGACGATCTTTCTTCTTGTTCTGGCGGTCACGTCGGTCGGGACTTCAGCGGTCTACGAGGTCGGTGGCTGGTCGATCCCACTCGGCATCAATCTTGTTCTCGACGGTCTCAGTTCGCTACTGCTCCTGGCCATCAGCGTGGTCAGTACGGCGGCCATGCTCTTCAGCGTCCGGTACATGGAGCAGTACACGGCCAAGCCCAAGTATCTGAGCCTGTTTCTCCTGATGGTCGCCGGCATGAACGGCGTCGTCCTCTCCGGCGACATCTTCAACCTCTATGTCTTCCTCGAGATCGCCTCGATTGCCTCCTACGCCCTCGTCGGATTTGGCTGTGAGCACGAGGAGCTGGAGGCCTCATTCAAGTACATGGTCCTGGGCTCCATTGCCTCGACATTCGTTCTGTTCGGTGTCGCCCTGGTGTATGCCAACACGGGCACGCTCAATATGGCCTACATCGCCAGGGCCATCCAGCAGATGGGCATGAATGTGCCACTGGCCTTTGCCCTCAGCCTGTTTATCGCGGGCTTTGGCCTGAAGGCGGCTTTGGTTCCGTTCCACGCCTGGCTGCCGGATGCCCACCCGTCGGCGCCGGCGCCGATTTCGGCGATGCTGTCCGGCGTGCTGATAAAGACGCTGGGCGTATACGCACTGGCGCGACTGATCTTCAATCTGTTCGGGGTTTCGGTCGCCATCGGGTGGCTGCTCGTGGCGCTGGGCTTGGTGAGCATGATTGCTGGCGGCTTCCTGGCCATCGGACAGTGGGATTTCAAGCGGCTGTTGGCCTATTCGAGTATCAGTCAGATTGGGTACGTCGTCCTGGGGATAGGGTTGGGGGCCTTGCTCCTGGCGCAGGGTGCGAATCCGGCGTGGGCGTCCCTGGCTATTCTCGGCGGGCTGTTCCACCTGGCGAATCATGCCGTCTACAAATCCCTCTTGTTCCTGACAAGCGGTTCGGTGGAAATGGCCACAGGAACCAGGGAGATGAGAAAAATGGGAGGGCTGGGTGATAGGATGCCGGTCACGCGCGTGGCCTGCACCGTGGCGTCGGCCTCGATTGCAGGCGTGCCGCCGTTCCCCGGCTTCTGGAGCAAGCTGATTCTCGTCATCGCCGCGGTCCAGGCGGGCTTCTACTGGATTGCCGCGGCCATTGTGTTTGTCAGCTTGTGTACCCTGATTATGTACCTTAAGGTCCAGCGATATGTCTTCCTTGGGGAACTGCCGGCAGCGCTGCAAACCGTGCGGGAGAACAAGGGCTCGATGCTGGTGGCCATGACGTGTCTGACCTGCGTGTGTGCTCTCATGGGCTTGCTGGTACTCATGCCATACTTGAGAGTCACCGTCTTGGACCCCGCCGTATCGGTTTTGACTGAGGGCGTTCAATATTCCGCGCGGTTGATAGGCCCCTAGAAGGCGGAAAGGGCTTCTCTGATGAGACGACTCATCTACTTCGTATTGGCGTTTCTGGTCTGGGTGCTGGCGACTTGGCCGTTTGTCGACGGACGGATCGACCTGCAAGTTGTTGTTGCGGGCTTGATCGCGTCGATTCTCGTGTCGCTGCTGTTTCACGAGATTTTGCCGAAAGAGCACCATGTCTTCATCTCGCCGATACGGGCCTTCTGGCTGCTGGCGTACATTCCGGTGTTCTTCTACTACGTCATTCGCGCGAACTTTGATGTCGTCTACCGGGCTCTGCACCCGGCGATGCCGATCCGGCCGGGTATCGTCAAGATCAAGACCAACCTGAAGACCGACTCGGCGATTACCGCCCTGGCCAATTCCATCACGTTGACGCCGGGGACCCTGACGGTGGATTTGACCGACGACGGCTATCTGTACGTGCATTGGATCAATGTCAAAGCAGAAGATGTGGAGCAGGCCACGCAACTGATCGCTCAGCGATTCGAGTGGTTCCTGAAGAAGATCTTCGAATAGACCGAGGTTTCTATGCAGGTGTTGATGCAACTCTTCTATATTGGCTTGTGTGCTTGCTGCTTCCTGTGCCTGTACCGTATCGGGCGTGGGCCGAGCGCCCCGGACCGAACCGTTGCCATCGACATCCTGGGCATTGTCATCGTCGGC
>CAZGRF010000607.1:0-2603 GCA_964527825.1 uncultured Pirellulales bacterium | reverse complement strand
TGACGGTCTCTTTGAGAGAACGCGCGATGACTTCACTCACGTGATCCTCAACCCGCCGTACAAGAAGATCAATAGCGAGACATGGACGCGCAGAGTGCTGAATTCTGCTGGCATAGAAGTCTCGAACCTCTACGCCGCGTTCGTATGGTTGTCGGTTTGCCTCGCACGCGCGGGCGGAGAAATCGTTGCCATCACGCCGCGCAGTGTCTGCAACGGCCCGTATTTCAGGCGTTTTCGCAAGGCGCTTCTGTCACTTGTCGATCTCCACCACATCCACGTGTTCGAGTCACGCAAGGAAGCGTTTGCCCACGATTCCGTCCTGCAGGAGAACATCATCTTCTACGGCGTTCGAGGCAGGCAACAGAAGAACGCCATCACGATATCGGCATCGAGAGGACCTGATTTCGAGGACATGCGTAGCAGAGATGTTCCGTTCCGTGACGTGGTGTTTCCGGATGATCCGGATGCCTTTGTCCATCTGATCGAGAACGATGACGACCAGCAGGTCATCGAGTGGATGTCGCGATTCACCAACACCTTGGATGAACTGGGCTTAGATGTGTCAACAGGGCGCGTGGTTGATTTCCGCGCGCGCGGGTTTCTCCGGCAAGACCCGGAGCGTGGCACCGTACCTCTCGTCTATCCGTGCCACTTCGAGGATGGATTCGTACATTGGCCGCTCGAGGATGCCAAGAAGCCCAACGCGATCGTTTCTTCCGAGCGGACGGAGGACTTGCTGGTTCCTGCCGGATATTACGTTCTTACGAAGCGATTCACAGCGAAAGAGGAGCGCCGCCGGATCGTAGGCGCGATCTATGATCCGACCGCTATCAGTGCGCCCTTGGTCGGATTTGAAAATCATCTCAACTACTTTCATGCGAGGGGACGAGGATTGCCCGCAGACGTGGCGCGAGGGTTGGCGGTATTCCTCAATTCGACATTGCTCGATCACTATTTCCGCTTGTTCAGCGGGCACACTCAGGTGAACGCCACGGACCTGCGCAAGATGCGATATCCCTCCAGAAACCAGATCGTACAGCTCGGCCGAGAGGTAGGAGGGGCTCTGCCAGCGCAAGACAGAATAGACTCGATCTTGGAGAAGGTTTGCAGCAGGAATGGGTAAGCGCACTACTGTCGCAGCGACGAAGAGGATTCAGGAGGCTGTTGGGGTCCTCCGGGAGTTGGGATTTCCCCGACAGCAGTTGAATGAGCGGTCCGCTTTGACTTTGCTTTCGCTGCTGGACCTGAAGCCAAGCGAATCGTGGGCAGATGCGCGAGCGCCGCTGATGGGCATCACCCCGATGATGGCGTTCTTCGCGGAGCATTACGCCAAGCGCTATGCTCCCAACACGCGCGAGACCGTGCGCCGGCAGACCATTCACCAGTTTGCACAAGCCGGTCTGGTCATTGCGAACCCGGACGAGCCGGCAAGGGCTACGAATAGTCCGAAGGCCGTTTACCAGATCGAACCTGCCGCATTGAAGCTGCTTCGCACGTTCAAGACGCATCAGTGGCCTGATCGCCTTTCCGACTACCTGGCATCTGTCGATACTCTCAAGCGCCTCTATGCTCGTGAAAGAGATGCGACGCGGATTCCCGTAACGCTCCAGAGTGGGACGCGGATTCGTTTGTCGCCGGGCGACCACAATGTCCTCGTCAAGAAGATACTCGATGACTTCTGCCCACTATTCACGCCTGGGGGCCGCGTCATATACGTGGGCGATACAGAACAGAAGTGGGCCTATTTCGACCCTGATTCGCTGAGGGCCTTGGGTGTGGAGATCGGCGAGCACGGCAAGATGCCTGACGTGGTTGTTCATCACATATCCAAGAACTGGCTGGTCCTGATTGAAGCCGTGACGAGTCACGGGCCAATCAATCCGAAGCGCAGGGTGGAGTTAAGCGAGTTGTTCGCCGATTCCCGAGCGGGGATTGTCTGCGTGACTGCATTCCTGAACCGGCGGGCCATGATCGAGTACCTGGATGAGATATCGTGGGAAACTGAGGTCTGGATTGCGGAGTCGCCTACTCATCTCATTCACTTCAACGGCGAACGCTTCCTCGGACCGTACGAGTAGCCGCGCAGGGCACGTACTGCCCACCGAGAGAGAGCCCAACCAGACGGGTATGGCGTGCGGTGTGCAGCCGACGCGACGCCTCCGGAAGGTTCCGCCGCGAGGTGCGCGTTGATCATCGCGCCTTTTCAGCGGGTCGCGCGGCGCATGGCGGACTTCAGCATGCGGTTGACGATGGTGGATACGTCACATCCCTTCTTCTTCGCCACGCCTTCCACGAAGCGACGAACATCAATGCCCAGGTGGACCGGCAGATTGAACTTGGCATCGGGGGTACACAACTTGCCGTTGGAAGAATCGTATTCACGTTTCATGTTCTCGTTCGTTCCGGATACTGCTCGGTTTCACGCCGCTATTCCCTCATGCTTGATGATTCGGCGGACCTGGAGCAAACCCTCGTTGAAGTCCAGTTGAAAGAAGACCAAGCGCTGGTCGAAACCTATCGAAGTCAGTACAATCTCAGTCACCCAGATCGCAGGTCGGATGAATACGGAGTCTTGCAGTGGGGCGCGCTAAACGCAGGAAAGA
>CAZGRF010000606.1:0-2604 GCA_964527825.1 uncultured Pirellulales bacterium | reverse complement strand
GGCGATTGTGCAGTTCTCGATCGTCGGACTCGATTCGGAGCAGTACAGTGCGCCGCCCAGGCTGTCCGGCGTCGTATCCGCCGGCTCGTCGGTGGCGTCGCTTCCCTGCGGGATCGGGTCGGCCCCCTTGTTTGCGAATGTGATCACGCAGTGACTCAGCACGTCATCGTCATCCGAGTCGATGAATCGCAGACCGGCCCAGCCATCTTCCCGGTTCCAGGCCGTGAATTCGATCGGGCGCGCCGCGTTACCCCGGGCGACCAAACGGGCGCGCCTGCCGATGGTCATGCCGTATCGCCCCGTGAAGAACACTCTGACCCCTGGCTGAATCGTCAACTCACGGCCCTGCGGCACCTTGATGTCCCCGGTCACGAAGTACGGGCCTTCGGAATCCGTCCAGGTCCCTGACACATTGCCGGCCGGTACGTTCGTACCGCCTTCGAAGGCCCAGCCTCTCAACACTACGTGCCGGCAGTTGCCGTTGTTGTGTCCGATTCGGAGCGTTCCATAGAATCCGCCCGCCTGTTCCGGGCGGAACCTCACGTAAACGACAGCCCCTTCACTGGGGTTCTCGATCGTGAAAGAGTCGATCCGGTCGACGTACACGCCATCTTCCCTGGAGATCACGAATCCATCCGCGCTGGATATCGAATCGATCAGTGCGTTTGCACCCCGGTTGTTGATTCGCACCGCCTGCGGGGCCGACTCCTGGCTCGGCAGGCTGTAGAAATCCAGCGCGTCCGGATCGACCTCAATCAACGGTTCATCAGGCCGCAGGTTCAGGATCGTTTCCGTGATGACACTGGCGCTGGAGGGAATGTCAACCGGAAGGCAGTACCAGGCCTCGCTGATCTCAGTCGGGTAGGAACCACCCCATCCGAAATTCAGATGATATTCGCCGCGCGTGTTGTAGCCGTCGCAGACAAGCGCGTGGCCGCCGAAGCCATCCGGCGGACTGATGCTCACCAGTGCGGGCGAACCGTTGACGACGTTCTCCTGCAAGGTAAGGTGCGAAGCACGGGAGATGCCCCCAAAAAGGTCCGCCGAATGGAAACCAAGCCTGTCGAGCAGTGCATCCCGCACCGCATACACAGACGCCCCTGAGCCTTCGCTGGAGTAATCCATCCCCACGGCAATCCCGCAGGCGAAACTCAGCGCAGCCATATCCGTCTCATCCAGAGCGACCCCGTCGCGATATTTGAGCCGGACCGCATCAAGATAGGTATTCAGCTCCGCGAAGGAGGGGAAATCATAGAGGTCATTGTCGGCGTCCAGCCAGATGCCACTGTAGGTCACGTACGAGTCGGCGGGGCCGAAGCTCATATCAAACTGCCGATGGTAGTGCATGATCTGGGCCAGCGCCGTTGCCACGCACCCCACATAAGACCGCTGCCCATCCACCGGGTCGAGCGGACAGAAGCTGTTATAGGGCGGATCCTGCTCCCACGTCGTCTCGACCCACCCGCCGGTGGACGTGGTCCCCTCGGGCGGCCACTGCTGAAGCGGCGCGCCGTCCGGATCGTCGGCCTGTCCGGCCAGGTAGAGGTCCCAAAGCCTGTCGACTTCGGGTCCTTTGATCAGCGGGTTCTCGGCGAGCGCCTTGGCCCGAAGGGCGAGGTCCGCTCGCAACATACGCCCCAGAGGATGTTTTGTGTCCCCGGGGGCCGGAAAGGAACTCCGGAGCGAATAGGCCACAACGGGCGTCACATCGGTGTTCGCCGCTACCGCGATGAAGCCGCGCGGCTCGAGATCGGCCACGTACGCGACAATCACCCCGTCGCTATCCCGGATCTCCCGATAGCCAACGGGCGCCGCTGCGGTCTCTGCGGCCGCTGCCGGTGTACCGGCCCGACCAGCGGACCTGACTCGAAGAAACGTGTCCGCCACTCTCTGTGCGTCGGGAAGGCCGACGGGCTCGGCAAGGACCGCACAGTGAACCAACACAATGGTGACGATCGAGGTAGCGACGGACAACTTCCTTCGACTGCAACGACGCATATAGTACCTCCAGCACGTCAGCAAAGACGAACCTCATCTTCCAGAAAGGATATCACACGAGGACCGGCGTCTTCGTCCGCCACCGGGAAGATGGCACGACGAGCCGCCCGGAAAGGGCTGTAGGGCTGGATCCGCACATCTCTCGGATCTGTGGTCCCCTGGCCGCGTGGACGTCTGAACCCTGACAAACCGTCGACTTGATACGGCCGGTCGCAATGACGAGAATCAGGCATGGTATGAGGTTCGCGCTGTGTGGCGCACGTGACCTCCCCTCTTTGAAAAACGCACCATGAATTGTCTCGGCCAGGCACTTGCCGACCGTGTTATCGCGTATTCCTTGCTCGACGCCGCGCCCGGCCACGCCGTCCGTTGCGAGACCGGCTCTGTTGTTGCAGCGCACGTTTGGCTGTCTTCTCCGTTTGGGATCTTGGCTGGACCACGACGACGTCTGTATCACTCCATCCCTGGCCGCAATATCCCTTCTCTCTGTGGGGATATTCTTCAATATACTTGCCCTGGGGCACGAAGTCAAGCTCTGTTCCAGGCCGTGCGCTCGCGATAGCCCATTTCTGAGGGGGTTGCGGGTGGAAGTAGGGATGATGGAGA
>CAZGRF010000605.1:0-2610 GCA_964527825.1 uncultured Pirellulales bacterium | reverse complement strand
ATCGCCTCCGGAAATCACGGCCACTTTGACGATACCGAGAAGATCATGCAACAGCGCCGACATTTCGGTATCAAGAGACGATTTACTTTCAGCAAGCGTGCCATCCAGATCAAAAACAATTAGCTTTTTCATTGGGTTATGTTCCTTTCCGGCAACGAAATTTCCAACAAGCTCACTGCACGGCGCGGCTGAAAAGCACACGCTCCGACCACGGCCGGCAAGAGCAACACGTCGCCTTTGCCGACGGCATGATTAATGCCATCGTGCTCCAACTGACCGTCGCCTGCGAGGCACACCAGCACACGCGGTATTCCAGCTGCGCCGACTGTAAACGGCGATTCTCCGCGGAGTCGCCACAACAAAAAATGCTCACATGAAAAGATCCGCTCTCGCAGCACCGGCTTCACCTTTTCCACCACCGGCGCCACCGGAGCTATCGCACCTTGCGCAAAATCAATGCAGGCAATCGCTTGATCAACTTGCAGAGATCGAGGCCGGCCGGTCTTGGCATCAACGTGGTTCCAGTCGTACAGACGAAACGTCACGTCGCTGTTTTCCTGCACTTCGAAAACCACGAGGTCGCCCAGCGAGTGAACAGTCCCGGCTGGCAGGAAGACGCCGTCGCCAAGCTTTGGACTGAAGCTCGCCAAGTGGTCCGCCAAAGTCCGGTTCGCGATCGCCCGCCGCAGAATGTTTGCCGTGGTCGCTGGCTTCAGGCCCGCGTATATGCGGCTTTTAGGCCCCGCCTCCAGCACGACCCAGGCTTCGGTCTTGCCGTGCTCGCCTGCCGGTAGATAATTCGTTTGCCGATCCGATGGATGCACCTGGACAGAGAGCATGTCACGCGCATCGAGGAACTTTAGAAGCAACGGGAACCTGCGGAAGCGCCCGGCCAGCTTTCCCAACAACTGCTCCGGCCACTGCTTAATTAACTGCCCGAGGGTCCGTCCTTTGAGCGGTCCATCGGCAACGCGGCTCGGATAGTCATCGCGGTCGCTCAGCAGCCAAGCTTCGCCGATGGGGCCATCGCCTGGCAGCGGAGTGGAGAGCAGGTTGGCTAAACGCCGGCTACCCCAAAGCCGATACTGGTAGATCGGTTCGAATCGCAGCGGATACAGAAGTATTTGACTCATAGTATTCGACATCTCTTACTCCCTCCAGGGCGCAAGGCCGTGTTTTCAGTTTTTCCTTATCTCGTCGAAGAACGGTGTCTTTCCGGTCTCGACGCAGTGGGCGGCGTATAGGTACATGGAAGCGGACCAAGTCTGCCAGTCCTGGCCTCGCGGCGTTCCGTCCTGGGCTTTCAGCCACTCGTTGAAGCCGAAGGAGAGGCTGGCGTCACAGGCCAGTTTCACGATTTCCGTGAGCGCATCAAGCTTGCGCTCCGCCAAGTCGTACCGTCCCGCGCCCACTAGGGCTGCCACGTAGAAACCGCACACGAAGGGCCACACGCCCCCGTTGTGATATTCGCCGGGAAGATTGTACTGGGCGTAGCGGCTGCGCCAATCCGGGTCAGAGGGGCGGACGTAAGGGAAGAGGCACGGCGGCAAGTCTAAAGCGAGGAGGCCCCCGTTCCTGAGGGCGGCGCTCTCCTCATCCACCCAGCCCGCGAGCTTCCGGGCCTTGGAAGGCGACGCAATACCAGTGAGGACAGCGAGGCTGTTGCCGAGAAGGTCGAAGCGTTCGCTACTGTGAATCTTGTATGACCATAGCGCGTAGTACGGCTTGTGAGGCACGGAAAGCCCCTCATGGACATGTCTGTGCTTGACGCCTCCCAATATCTCGAAACGGTTCATGAGATCTCTCAGAATTTCCGCACGCCGGTGCTCGGCGAAGAGCCGGAGAGCGGCGTAAACGAGTGTGTTCACGTAAAGGCCGAATCCCTGGACCCACTGCTCGTCCCGCCAGTCGCTCGTGGGCTGTTGGGCCACGAGGACCATGTCCTCTGGACTCTGATAAGCAAGCCACGTGAGGGCCTTTTGGGCCGCTTTGTCTAAAAACTTCTTCTCGTTCGTGGCCTTGCGATAGAAGGCGAGAGCCATCAAGAAGAGCGGCGTTGTGTCGCTGGAGCCCCTGTCGCCGGGATCGTCCACGAGGCAAGGGATGTGCCCCAGGGGACTCTGGTTCTTGGCGAGCGTGGCGAGGACGGCGCGGAGTGAGATCTTCAGCCCTTCGTTGCCAGAAACCAGGACGCCCAGGGAGGCAATTAGGAGATCGCGTGTGTACGGCTCTGGGTAGCCCCATCCCGCTGTCCTCGGCAGGCCGTGGTGACCGTGACTCGCGTTGTGAAGGAGGACTTCGAGGGCCGCTTCTTTCGCCATCGTGACCCGCTTACTAAGGCTCATATCCATTCATACTCCAAAAAGAAAGATTCACCACAAGACACCAAAACTACATAGAAAAATATCCTTATCGGATTCTCCAGTCTTCCCTGCCTCGAACTTGCGAATAGCCAATATCTCTATGGCTATAATCTATGTCTTCTCTGTTGACTTGTCAAAGGCATCCGGGAAATATGGGGGTATGGCTCTGACCACAGCCGGTTGTTGTTATGTTCATGTCCTTTCCATCGCGGCATTGTATTCGCCACGGCGCGCAGCCCGGTTGCAC
>CAZGRF010000604.1:0-2622 GCA_964527825.1 uncultured Pirellulales bacterium | reverse complement strand
GCTGTGGCTGAAGTCGGAGAAGCCCACCAGCTTGGGAAGAAACTGGACGACTGCAATCCGAGTCTCGTCCTTGCGTATCTCGATGGTTCTATCGGCCACATGCAGTTCGGGCCGACGTAACATGGCCTGCAGGATCTGGTCCGGTAAGTCCTGCTCCTCAACCGACAGCGGAGCTTCCGTCTTCAGGGCGATCTCGGCGATCGGAGACAGCCCCATCGCATCAAGGAGGGCGGCTCGGGTCTCCCGTTGTGTGCGGGCATTGCCGGCCAGCCTTGCCTCCTGCGCCCGGACGAGCGTTCGAGCCTGCTCGACCTGGCTTGGCATGGCCAAGTCTTCTCGGGCCAACGCTTCCATCTCCTTCAACAACGCCCGAGCCTGCTCCAAGGATGATTCCAGAGCCTTCTGTGACCGCTCTTGCGACAGACAGGCGAAATACAGCGCCGTGACCTGAAGGCGGATCAGGTCGCGCGTCCTCCTGGCGACAAGCTCGCTGATGCCTTCGCCCTTGGTGTACGCATCGTAGAGGAACCACGTCTCAGGCGCGAAGATGGACTGTTGGGCGCTCAGCACCGTCTCCGTGACGGAGCGGTCAGACATAGGTTGGTAATGCCCGCCCGTTCCGATCGCCTGCTGCCTCGCAGATGAGTGGAACTTGAGCCCCACGTCGACATGCGGCAGAAAGCTGCTGAAGGCGATCTTGCGATCCAGACTTGCCAGCCGCCTGTTAATCTGCGCCGTCTGCGCGTCGAGGTTGTTCACCAGCGCAACGCGGATGCACTCGTTGAGCCCGACGGGTCGGCCGGGGGGAAGCTCGACGGCCGTCTTGGCGGAAAGCTCATTCGGGAACTTCTCCGCATGCTCGCGGCGCATCTTCTCGAAGTCCACCTGGCAGCCGGTCAGCAGAATGGCTCCGCACGAAAGTGCCACAAGCCCTGCCAGCCAAGTCCTGACGCCGACTGCGTGGCCAGGTTCGAAACGGACGATGCTCACTGGTGTCCCTCCATCATGTCTGCGGTAAGCAACTCCAACACCTTGACATACGAGTGCAGAAGGGCGGCCCGCTCGCTCGATGACAGGCCGATCATGATGCGATAGACTCTCTGGTATCGCTCCGGCAGGCGCTGGCGGATGAACTCGCGGCCATTCGGCGTCAGCGACAAGGCGATCATCCGACGGTCGCTCGGGTGAGGCCCCCGCACCGTGTGACCTAGCTTCTCAAGGGAGTCCAGGGCACTGGTCATGGCCGACCGAGTCAGACCGACCTCTTCAGACAAACCCGCCGGGGTCATGGTGCCTTCTGCATTGTGGTACAGGGACTCCATGATCTCGACCTGCCTTGCGGTCAGCCCCCACCCGGCCAGGTCGTTCTCGATGGCGTGCTCGAGTTGGCGATGAAGACGCGCAATCTCAAGCCCTTCCTGAAGAACGTGCAGATCGACGCCCTTAAGCCGGCTGGCGAATTTCACGATTCCTTCGATTGTGCTCTGACTCGGCATTGGGATTTCTCCTGTTCCTGCGACGCACCGAGGCCATATTGTATGCTGTACGATAATACGGGCCAATATTATATTGTAAAGAACAATGTCCTGTTGTTCCGAGGTATTCCCTGCTGCGGTATAACCACCACTCAGAAAGAGAGTTGAGCGCCGTTCTGAGGCGAGGGCGCTGTCCGAGGACGCTGCTCAGTCGGGGGAGGAATCAGTTTGCAGCAGTTCAGCCTACCTGCCCGGCAGCCGGGACTGCAGCGCCTCCAACTGAAGCTTGAGGAACGGGACCTGCGCATCGCGCCGAGCTGACCACCTCTCCCTCAGCAACACCAGCAAGGCCACCATCCATCTCGGCAGCGTCGATCAGGCCTCCTGCTCGCGGAGCGTAAGTCCAATAGTCACAAGGGCCCGACCTTTTGGACCACCGCCGGCAGAGTGCAAGAGGACGCCCTCCCACGCCTCCACCGCCTCCCCCCCGGAATGTCTCGCTGGTCATAACCTCCGGGTCGCAGTTTCTAACCATCCGCCCGGGTTATGAGCGGCAGAGACATTTTCGTGTCTCTGTTCGCATTTCAAAGAGGGTCTGGACCGCTCTACTGCCCCCGTTGGCCAGGTGAGAGCCTGGATGAGACTAACATGGCTACGCCAAGGACAGCGTGACCGTGCCGCCCGCCACCCGCCAGACCCCAATTCATCCGGACATGGGCGGGGCAAAGAGGGCCCTGGTCCGCGGGGGCAGGCGGAGCCGCAGCAGGTTCGGCCGGTGCGTCTCGATGGTCGCGCCGCTGGCGTCCTCGGGCGCCAGGCGGGCCAGGTCTCCGAGGCACGAGCCGGGGTCGGCCTCGATCTCGACGTCCGCGGGGTCGTTGCGGTAGTTACACACGGCCAGCGGGCCGGCGTCGAAGCAGTACACGCCGACCCGGCCGGGCGAGCGTATGGTCAGGGCCAGCGGCTCGGTGACGGCCGCTCGAATGCAGTCCAGCACCGGCTGGGCCAAGTCCATCATGGGCACCCAGCGGGTCACGTTCACGCCGGTCCGACCGGCCAGCGGCATGGTGTAGGCGTCGAGCATCATGGCCGAGCCCGGCCCGTGCCGCCGGCGAGCGGGTTAGGGTTGCCCAGAAAATCGCGCCGC
>CAZGRF010000603.1:0-2631 GCA_964527825.1 uncultured Pirellulales bacterium | reverse complement strand
CGTCGCCATCGACGGCTGCACGCTGGACTGCACGAAGAAGTGCCTCGAACTGGCCGGCATTGGCAACTTCAAGTACGTACGCGTCACCGACTTGGGATTCGAGAAAGGCATGAGTCCCGCAACGGACGAGAACGTCGGTAAGGTTGCCGACGTGGCATCGGCCCTGCTCGCGTAACCTTTTACGAAAAGGAGGTGCAAATCTCATGAATAAGTCCGCGAAGGTGGCTATCGTCGCCGTCCTGGTCGTCGCCGTGATCGCCGTGATGACCATCAAACGCAACCGGTCCGCAAGCAGCACCGCGACACCCGGCCCCGGAGCAATCGCCCAGCAGATTCCCGCGGAATACACGCCCGAGAACCTGACCGGCAAGGGCCTGCCCGTGCTGATCGACATTGGCGCCGAGACGTGCATCCCGTGCAAGATGATGGCCCCCATCCTCGCAGAATTGAAGCAGGAGTACGCCGGAAGATTCGGCGTACACTTTCTCAACCTTGACGAGTTTCCCGGTTTGGCGAGCGAGTATCAAATCCGCATCAAGCCGACACAGATCTTCTACGACGCTTCGGGCCAGGAACGCTTCCGGCACGAGGGCTTCTTCGGCAAGGACGACATCCTCGCCAAGTGGAAGGAATTGGGCACTGACTTGTCGAACGCAGTCTCTCAGTTGCCTGCGCTCGAGCGGCTCGTTCCTGCGAGTCCCGATACCCGTTCCAAAGACAGTATCTGCTACATGTGCGACGGGGATATCAACCCCAAGACCCTGGCAACCGTGCAGACTGACAAAGGCCCGGTCAGGCTGTGCGATCCCCACTGCTATTTCATTATGTACTCGTGTCTGACCGAGGACAAAGCCGGCTTCGAAGAGAAGGTCTCCGTCACCGATTGGGCCACAGGCAATCCTGTGTCAGCCACCGAAGCGGTGTTTGTCTACGGCCAGGACGAGACCACGGCCAGACCTTGGATCAGGGCCTTCGCCGAGCGCGACGATGCCGTCAAAGAACGCGCTTCCAGCGGAGGCAATGTCCTTGCCCTTGGATCCCTGCAAGAGAAGGAGTTGTCCCAGCGCTGCGGATTCTGCGACCGAGCCTGTTATCCCCAGGACGCGGCTGAAGTCATTGTCGCTGACGGCGTGCGCACTTGGGGTTGCTGCTCCCATTGCGCCTTGGGTGTGGCCGCTCGGACAGGCAAGGATATCGAGGTCCACGAGAAGGACCGCCTCACGGGCCAGCCGATCGTCGTCAAGACCTTCGACGGCAAGGTGGCATCGCTCGAACCAGCGACCGCCGTGGCTTGGTTCGGGCAGCGTCAGAAACCGGACGGCGCCTGGGGCTCGGCCGGCTGTTTCCATCAAGGTTTCTTCGTCGACGCCGAAAACCTCAAGAAGTGGGTTGAGAAGAACCCCCATGAAACGGGCAAGCTCATCAGCGTTGCCCAGGCTCTTGCCGATAAGATGAAGCTGTCGCCCGAACAAATCCAAAAGGCCTGTAAGATTGGCGAGTGCTCGCCGAAGTAGCCGGCCAGAGATGCGCATGCGAGGAGTATTGCCATGATGACAAGAAGCAGCGTTGTCGCAGTTGCCGCCGTCCTGTTCGGAATATCACTCCTCTCTGTCCGGGCGGCTGAACCGCCGGCGTCGGAACGCAATGTCCCGAAGGAACCCGTCCTCGTGCGTGATGCCTATCCCGGTCTGGCCTCGAACAGTCTGACCTACGCGCGGCTGTCCGACCTGCCGGCCGGCGTGATCTTCAGGACGGACGGTCTCACGATTGGCGTCAAAGAGATCGCCGACGAGATGGCCAAGGCGCCCCCGGAGGTGCAGCCCCAGATCAAGAACAACGCGTTCTTCATGTTGGAGAATATCGCCACGCGCAAGTTGTTGGTGATGCTTGCCAAGGCGAAGGTTCCACAACAGGAAAAGGACGCCCCGGCGCCTGCGGAATCCGAGTTGATCCAAACGTATCTCAGGCCAATAGCAGCCAGCGTCGAGGTGGGCAACGCTGAGATCGCTGAGTTCTACGCAGAAGACAAGGAGGCCGTCAGTGGAGCGCCCCTGGACCAGGTGCAGGACCAGATTAGGCAGTACCTCGCGCAGCAGAAGCAGCAACAGGCCATCGACGAGCACATTCGCACCCTGGGCCGGCGCATACCCATCGAAGTGTCGGCCGCCTGGACGAAAGAGCAGGCCGTCCTCGCCGGGGACAACCTCGTAGACAAAGCCCGCGGCAGCGGCAAGCCTTCGCTGGTAGATTTCGGTTCCACGGGTTGCGTGCCGTGCGACATGCTTGCGCCCATTCTCGAAACGCTGAAGGCGAAGTACGCCGGCAAGCTGAACGTGGTGTTTGTCCACGTCGGCCAGGAGCAGGTTCTTGCGGCCCGCTACGGCGTCAAGACCATTCCCATGCAGTTCTTCTACGACAAAGACGGCAAAGAGAGGTTCCGCCACGTCGGGTTCTGGCCGCAGGCCGAGATCGAAAAGAAACTGGCCGAAATGGGGGTCAAATAGCCGATGGAAAGGCTCTTCACCGCGTTGACCCATGCCGTTGAGGGTGCGCCGGGTATTGCGCTTGGCGCCGCCCTACTCTGGGGCGTGCTCAGCATCGTGTTGAGTCCCTGCCATCTCGCCAGCATCC
>CAZGRF010000602.1:0-2631 GCA_964527825.1 uncultured Pirellulales bacterium | reverse complement strand
AACGACCTTCTGTGGCGCCGGCCACCAAGCCCCCGCAGGCTCCGCGGACCGTCGGCCTGGCCCTGGTCGGTGACATGACGATCAACAACGGAAGCGTGAGCCTGACGGACCTGCAGGGCAAAACTGTAACAATGAGAGACATCGATTCCAAGCTGGCTATTCGTGCCCCGGGTCAGACTTCCACCATCCAGGTCGATATGGTCGTGGCCGACGCGGGCGAGCAGGCCCAGATTCACGCCACCGGTGCGGTCAAGCACACCGGCTGGACGCTCAAGGGCACCAGCGGCGACGTCGCTGTCGAGGTCAACGACCTCAAGCTGGATTCGCTGGCCTCCATCTTCGAGTTGGCCGGGATTGACCTGCAGGCCAAGGGGCGGATGTCCGCCGACATCGAAGGCGTCATGCAGGACGGCAAGGTGCAAAACGTCACCGCCGCCGTCACGGGGCAGGGTCTCGACATCACGGGCGGACTGCTCAAAGGCGACCGGCTGCAGACCTCCCAACTGAGCGTGAACGTCAAGCTGGCCCAGCAGGGCCAGGCCGTGCGCATCGAGCAATTGGACGCTCGCACGGACTGGGCGTCGGTCACGGCTACGGGCACCGTCCCGACAACCGTTACGTCTCTCACCGATCTGCTCAAGAGCGATTCCGCCTACGATCTCAAAGGCGATTTCGACTGTGACTTGGCCGCCCTGCTGTCACAGATGCCGAACACGTTCGGCCTCAAGCCGGGCATGCAGATAACCGCCGGCAGAGCCAGTGGGAGCATCAGCACGACCACCACGTCGGGCCGTGCCACAATCGTCGCTGACACTAAGATAGTCGACTTGGCCGGAAAGATGGACGGGAAGGAGCTGGCGTTCAGCGAGCCCGTGACAGCCAACCTGAAGCTCTCCGCGGACGACGAGAAGACGCAGCTCGACGGGCTGAACATCTCCGCGGCTTTTGCCAAGGTCACCGCCAGCGGCGATTTCGAGCAAATCAAGTACGACGGCACAGTCAACCTGGCCAAGCTTCAATCGGAGCTGGGCCAATTCGCCAGCCTCGGCCCCTACCGAATGGCCGGCGAGGTAGCCAGCAACGGTCAGGTGTCCATTGCGGATGACAAGATCGCCGCCACCGGCACGGCATCCGTCAAGCAGCTCGTCCTGGCCTCAGCCGACGGTAACAGTGTCTCGGAGCCGGCCGCTAATGTCGAGTTCGCACTCGGCCTTGACCAAGCGGAGCACCTGCTGAGCGTTGACCGTGCCGACGTTAGAGGCAGCTTCGGCAATATCACCGTCACCAATGCGACGGTTCCGCTTGGCGAGGCTTCTCCCGCAGCCATGAAGGCAGATGTGGCGCTGGACAATCTCGATTTGGCGAAGGCAAAGCCTTACGCCGTCTTCTTCGCCTCATTTCCCAAGGACACAGAATTGGCCGGTGTCGCCCAAGCGCAATTGGCCATCATGGGGCAGGACGATAAGTACCGCATCCACACCGATGACACCAAGATTCAAAACCTCAAGCTTGTCGCTCCGGGCAAAGAACCGTTCGCCCAGAAACAGGTGACGCTGTCGTGCGACGTGCAGCTCGATCCAGGCGAAAAGACCATCAATGTCGAAAAGCTGCTGCTCGAAAGCCCGCAGTTGAAGATCACCAAAGGCGAATTCAAGAAGACCTCCAAAGGAAACGAGAACCAGATTCAGGGATCGCTTCAGGGCGAATGCGATTGGGCCGCGGTCGGGCAGGCCGTCTCGGTTTTTCTGCCCGCAGGGCTGGAGCTGGCCGGACAGCGGCAAATTTCGCTCGACTTCACGAGCACCTATCCCGCGCATGAGCCCAACATGCTCATGGCCAACCTCAACGGCAAGGCGTCAACCGGCTTCGACAGCGCCGGCTACATGGGACTGAACGTCGGCCCCACCGATGTGGACATCCGCATCGAGAATGGGTTGATGCAGGTCGAGCCGTTCACCACGACCGTCAACAACGGACAGCTCGACTTCGCTGCCCAGGCAGACTTCAGGGAGAGAACGCCGCTGTTGCGGATACCGAAACCGCTGATGCTGGCCAAGGGCGTCGAGATCAATCGGGAAATGACGAGCAGCCTGCTTCAATACGTCAATCCCCTCTTCGCCAACGTCACCGGCGTCAGCGGCATCGCCAATTTCGAATGTCAGAAGCTGGCCATTCCCCTGGCCGCAGGCATGGGAAACAAAACGGAAGTCGTCGGCACTATCTCCGCCAGCAACATCGTGGTTGAGGCGTCAGGCTTGCTCAGCCAGATCCTGACCGCTATGGGAGAACGTACCACCGGCGACAAGCTAACGATCCAACCGACGAACATTGTGCTTCAGAACGGCGTCGTCCATTACGATAACATGGAGGTGGACATCGGAGAGAATCCCGTCACTTTCAGCGGCACAATCGGACTGGATGAGCGATTGAATATGACCGTCACTCTGCCCTGGACAATGCAGGGCCGCACGGTGCGGATCGGCCAGGAGCAGAGAGGGTCGCGCATTGAGGTCCCCCTGAAAGGGACCATTAGCCGGCCGGAGCTCGATATGAAGCGGCTGCTTGAGAATCAACTCTTGCGCGGTCTTGAAGGGCTGCTCAATAGGTAGGACGACCCATGAAGTCACTGAC
>CAZGRF010000601.1:0-2633 GCA_964527825.1 uncultured Pirellulales bacterium | reverse complement strand
ATCTCAGCAGAGTCAATGCCATCTGCGGAATCGAGTTGGCCTGGGCCAGCATCGATGTACCAGCTTGCGACAGCACCTGGTTCCGCGTGAGCGTTGCCATTTCGGTCGCGACATCGACGTCCGAAATGCGGGACTCGGCAGCCATCAGGTTCTCAGCCTGGATCCCAAGCACCTCACCGGTGGCATCGAGACGGTTGATGTTGTAACCGAACTTGGCCCGGGCGGTGTCCTTGGTATTGATCGCACTGTCCAGCGTGCTCAAGGCCGCTACGGCACTGGTAGTGCTGGCAATCGTCAGCGAATTGATGCCCAGACCGGATTTCGTCACGTCAGTGCCGGCAATGCTGATCGAGTCCGACGAGCCTCCAAAATGCACGGACACGGCAGCCGAGCTATTGAGCATCTTGATGCCGTTGAAATCGGTCGCCTTGGCAATACGGTCGATCTCGTTGGACATTTCAGCGAATTCGCTGTTCATGAGGGACCGCTGTGCTGACGAGTACGATCCTGTCGCGGCTTGCTCCGCCAACTGCTGCATGCGCACCAACAGGTTATCGATAACCTGGAGTGCCCCTTCCATAGTCTGCAGCATGCTGACGCCATCCTGGGCGTTTCGCTGACCCTGCTGCAGCACGGCGATGTCGGCACGCATCAGTTCGCGCACGGCCATGCCCGCCGCGTCGTCGCTGGCACTGTTGATGCGCAAGCCGGACGATAACCTCTCCACCGATGTGGCCAGGGCATCGTAGCTCTTGCCGAGATACCGGGCGGCGTTCGCGGCCATGACGTTGTTCTTGATTGCTAACATGTTTCCAACTCCTTAAAAAAACCAGTTTGGCCCCTACTATCTTCGTGCGTTCACTCGCAACCTTTCTTTTCCAAAAAGGCCTTGATCTTAATTCCCATTATCGACCAAAGCGTTTTCGACTTGAGGCGCTTGTCCACATCAAATCCGGGCAAAAGGAGGAGCCCTCTAATATGTCCGCTGGCGATGCTAAGAGACCCCGCCCCAAGGCCCGCCGCAGCGAGAAATCTGAAAAAATCCACAAAGTCCGCTGCTGAAGCTACCTACTGACCCTCCAACCATGGTCAAAACCTCTCAAAGTGCGCCTGCAGATCGAAAATCCCTCCGGAAAGAGTATTTTCACGCAATCCAGCCATCAAGACCGATAACTCGTCGCTGGCAGTGAGTTGGAGACTGCCGTCCGCACCGCCTCAAGCCTCGGCTGCGTGCGCCGGCGACGATCCGGGTCAGTCACCGCATCGCCCCGGAATACCGCTGAAAGACAGGAGTCTTACCCGCACTGATTGGGCAGCAGGCGCGGGTCTGTCATGGAGTGGTTCTTCACGCTGCGGTTCAAGCAAGCCTTTGTGCGTTCGGCTGAGATCGTCCACCGGAAACGGCACACCTGCAAGACGGGGGGCTCCGTTGCTCCATACGACCGAGCCAGGGCAGGGTCGGAGACAGCCGTGCGAATCCGGCGTGGCGCTGTTCAACATCACATCAGCATGTCGATCCGATCGGCTGCTGACGGAGTCTGAAGTCCCACAGCGTTGTGCTCGAAGCCGCTCTGGGCTACTTCACCCCGCGGCTCCCATCCTGCCGTGGCTGGGGTTTGGGAGTTGCCGGCGTGTTGTTGCGCGGCGTGCTGCTGCGCCCATGCATCCTGCTGCAGTTGCTCTTTGCCCAAGTCCCTCCCCGACTGATCAGACAACACCACTTCAACGCGCCTGATCTGGACACCCGCATCCTGCAGGGTTCGCAGGACTTCGGGTATAGCCCTCTCTACTTCCTGCCGCGTTTCGTTCCTGCTGACCTCGAGAACTGCCCTGATCTGCTCTCCTTGCTCCTGGAACCGCACGGTGACACTGCCAAGTTCCGGTGGATTCAGCCGAACCAGAACCTGCCTCTCTCCCCCGGCCAGAGTCGCTCGGACCGAATCAAGAATCTGGTCGCCGACACTCTGAGACGTGCCCTTGAACGTTGCGGCCCCGGAGCCTGACGTGCGCGAGTCTTGCGCGGACAAGCGCTGGGCAAACGTCGTGGGGCTATTTCCCGCGGAAACAGACACCTCCACTTGGTCCCTGGAACCCTCCTTCGAGCCTGAGAAATACCCGTCTCTGCCCTGTGTCTGCGTCGTGACCGCCTGCGCGTCACCCCCGGATTTCGGGCCACTGGTCTCCTGCGAGAAGACTTGACGCCCCTTGGCGCGATGCGGACTCTGGTTCCGATCCGCTTTGTCTGCGACCTGCATGGCCGAGGCTTGCTCAAGGCCAACCTTGCCGGCATTCTTATAGGACTGCCTCTCCACATCGGGTGCTTGTACCTTTGCAGGGGCCTTGGTCTCTACAGGCCCGGCCAACCCGGCGGCCCTGTTTCGACCAGCCTTGTCGGTCAGATGCCCTTCGTGATGCGTCCTTCCTTCTTGGACGGTGCCCTTGGGCTTCGCCGTAGTCGTGTCCTGGCCGACTTCCAACGCCTTTCCCGTCGCAGAAGCCCCCTCCCTCTGCGCTCCCCCGCTTGCTGTTCCCGCCTGAGCCACGGTCTTCTTCGATATGTCGGCCGCGCTCTTTCCGCCAGAGAGCGCCGCGTCAGCGTTGACCGAGCGCGAGAGCCGATGCAGAAGTGCGGT
>CAZGRF010000600.1:315-2635 GCA_964527825.1 uncultured Pirellulales bacterium | reverse complement strand
TGTGCATTGTCCTGGCCTGCCATCGGGGTTACAATTCTCTATGACTACCTGCTTGGGGGTAAACATGAAGGTAAAAATCGGTATAGCGGTATCTGCCATTGTTATTACAGGAGTACTGGCAGGCTGCGCGGGCGGCGGGAATCCGTTGGATGCTTCCATCGCGCAGCCGGTCAGTCACTGTGACGCAACCGGCTTCGTCCTCAAGGTGGATGATGAAAGCCTGCTCGACGGGGCACAGGCAGCGGGATTCAGCCATGAAGTGAAAGCCGCGGGGTCTCATGAAGGTGGCGATACGGCAGGCACGGATGAGATCATAATCGAGGTTTCGGTCACAGGCGCTGATGGTCTGAAGGCGCTCTACTTCGAACTTGGCTACGACGCGAAGAAATTCCATCCCGTATCCGCACAGGCCACGGGCTTGCTGACCGGCAATGGACAAGCCGTGCCGCACCGAGAGGACGTGTCTTCGGATTCAGGCGAAACCAGCGCAGCGGCGTGGGGGGATGACCTGATCGAGCTTGGAGCGATGGACGAGCCCGGCATCGTGCAGCACGGCCAGGTGCTTGCGCACTGGGATCAGCGCGACGGCTTCTCCGGCAACGGCGTGCTGGCGTGTGTCCGGTTTACACATGAGTCAACTCCCCGGGCAAAGCGTTCCTGTCTAGTCCCGGTGGAGGATTCAGCCGCAGCAAGGCTGCGCTACTTCCTTGCCGAGAAAAGCCTAGAGTGGGATTACTACTGCGATGGCGACTTCAATCAAAACGGCGAAATAGACATCACTGACCTTACGGAGATCGGGCGTCATTTCAAGGAATGGACGTATAAAACGTTCCCCAAGGACTCGATACAAGAAATCCTGGACGTCGACAACAACCGGGAGATCAATCTCGGCGACATCGTCGCGCTTGCACGCAATTACGGCACGAAGCTTACGGGGTACAACCTGTACGCCAGCAACTGCCCCTCCGGCGACTTCCCCTCGTCCAACGGCGAACCGGCAACGTTAGAGCCGATCGCATTCATCGGATTCAAGGCCACCTTCAAGGATCCTCAGGATGACCGTCTTCGCTTCCGCATCCCCTTTATCGCGTTGCGGGAAGGCTATACATACTGGGTGCGTCCGACCGACGGCGAACACGACGGCACGCCAAGCAACATGATTCCTTACGACGAGACCGCCGGGAACGGCTTCTCGATACAAATATGGGAGGAGGAGACGTTCATGGGCGGCGGTGCGGGCACCTTCAACCTGGCGGTTGCGGACGAGGGCGACTCGATGATTGCTATAGTCGAGGTACGCAAGGCAGAGAACCTTAAACTGTTCTGCGCGGACATTCTGTTCGACTGTACGAGATACAGCCCAGAACTAACGTTTCATTCGCCAGGTGAATTTTCAACTGCGAAACCCGGCCGAGCCACATGTCTCCTGCAATTTGACGCGATAAAAGGCGATGGCGGCTTGAACGGCGACCATAGGCTCTATAAACTCACTTTCGAGAAATTGCCGCAGGATTTAAGCAGAATCAAACCCAACACGCCGCCCGACCGCATATACCACATTCCAGCACTTCAATGGGATGGAAATAGCGGCACGATTAGCTGGTTCCATGCCCTTACGGGGGACTTCGATCAGAACGGGGAAGTAAATATAGTCGACAGTATACAACTGGTATTGCACAACTGGGAGATTGTTCCCTATTACTGGGATAATTATTATAATCCTGATCCTGCATATTGCGAATCTATTCAATATTTCGTGGATGGCGACCGGAACAGCGAGGTCAATTCCTGTGATCTCACCATATGCGCACTTCATTTCCACGAATCAACTTCGGGATACAACATCTACTCGTACGCAAATGAAGCTGAGCCTGGGTTGCCGTCTGATCAGGTTGCATTGGATCTAGATCCGGTGGGCTACGTGCCGTTCAGTGCCGCAGTGGGCAACCGCTGGGAGGAAAGGCTGCGCTTCAGCATCACGCTGGACACGGAGCCCGGGACGTGGCTTTGGGTGCGGCCCGAGTACGAAGGCGAAGTAGGCTGGGGATCTAGCACTTATGAAGCCGGCATCCCGCTTTCCGAAATCATGATCGAAGTACCGGACGATTAACGGATATTTTATTAATGAACTGCTTCAAGCTGCAGGCGCTGCACGACGAGTTGAACGACGCCGTCACGGCATGCTACGGCTGGCCCGAGGGCACCTGGCGCGACGAAAACGAAGTGCTGAAGCGCCTGCTCGCATTGAACCTGGAACTGACGAAGTAGTAGGAGGACTCTATGCAGATTCAAGAAATCATCGCCCTTCTTCTAGGAGGTA
>CAZGRF010000600.1:0-305 GCA_964527825.1 uncultured Pirellulales bacterium | reverse complement strand
GTGGAATGACAAGGTTCAGAGTTAAATGTGAACGATGGGTAATGCTCAGTGAAAATGGTCGACCTATAGAGAGTGTTCAAGTTACAGTGACAAACCTTAGCTCATTCCCATTGGTTATTGTTTCGGCTGGCTTCTGGACAAAAGACAAGCAACAACTAATACCGGTTTCCAAATCCACATACATGGGGGATTCCGTTCCCAAAACACTGCAACGAGGAGAATATTTGTCCATTCGTTACGCACCAGGGCTATACAAGGATATCCATATAGAAAATATAGCTAGTTGCTTTGCTCGCACATCAACG
>CAZGRF010000599.1:0-2643 GCA_964527825.1 uncultured Pirellulales bacterium | reverse complement strand
TACGTGCCGGCACGCTTTGGGCCGATAGACAAAGTTCGGACTGCGAAAACCAAGGATGTGATCCGCCCCTTCGCTAATGATGGCATCGAAACAGCCCATGGCCTCGATGAGCTGGCCCAGTTGGTTGTTGTAGATCAGCTCCGTATTGCGAAAGACCTTCGGTGTCTGGCCGAATAGCCCCTCGATCGCCTCCACGTGTTTCTTGACCTGCGCGACGAACTCCTGTCGAGAATACAGGAAGCTCAGACTATGATAATAGGTCTCCGCCAGGAATTCGACACATCCGGTGTTAGCCAGCGCATGGAACGTGCTCAGGACCTCTGGGCTGTACAGCTCCAGTTGTTCGAGCAGAACCCCAGTCAGGCTATACGATACCTTGAACTTCCCCTTGTGCTTCTCGATGAGCTTCAGGAGGAGCCGGTTGGCAGGCAGGTAACATTTGTTGGCCACCTTTCGGCAGACAGCGGCGTTCTTGTAGTCGTCGAAATACCGGTCGTCGTCGTCAAACACCGTGTAGTGCCGGAGCCGCATGGGCTGGTGGACTTGGAAGTAGAAACAAACCGAAGGCATAATGACACTCAATCCTTTTCAATTCACACGATCATTCCCTGCTTATTGCCCTCAGACGGCCACGAGCAACTGATCGTAGACGTTCACACATTGCTGTGCGGCGTCCTTCCAGCGCAGCTTGCGGGCCTCGAAATTGCCGTGGCTGCGCAGAGTTGCATGCAGCGGGGGGTACTTCAGCACCGCCACGATCTTGTTCGCCATTTCGTTGACGTCCCAGAAGTCAACCTTCAATGCGTGCTTCAAGACTTCGGAAACGCCGCTTTGCTTGCTGATAATGACCGGCACATCGTTGTCGAGGGCCTCCAACGGCGCAATGCCGAACGGCTCCGAGACGGATGGCATCACGTACAGGTCTGCCATCCGGTAGATCCTGCGAACGTCGTCCCCGCGCAGAAAGCCGGTGAACAGCACCTTCTGCCCGATCCCCAACTGGGCGGCCAGCTCAATGGACCGATACATCAGATCGCCGGACCCGGCCATCACGAACTTGACGTTGTTCATCAGCTCCAGCACCTTCTTAGCGGCATACAGAAAGTACTCGGGCCCTTTTTGCATGGTGATCCGACCGAGAAACAGCACGAGCTTCTCGTCCCGCTTGATGCAGGTCTGCCCCGGCGACCACCCGCCGTTGCGCTCGACCCCATTGTAGATAACCTCGACCTTCTCCGCGGGGATGCCATACCGGCTGATGATGATGCCTCGCGTGTAGTGACTGACGGTAATGACCTTGTCGGCGCGCTCCATCCCCTCACGTTCGATGTCGTAGATCACCTGGTTCACGTGTTCCCCGCTGCGATCGAACTCCGTCGAGTGGACGTGCACCACAAGGGGTCGCCCGCTCACGGCGGCCACCGCCACGCCCGCCGGATACGTCATCCAGTCGTGGGCGTGTACGATGTCAAACTCCTCCCGCCTGGCCAGATCCACGGCAACGGCCGCATAGCGCCGCACCTCCCGGTACATGTCGCCGCTGTAGTCCGGCCCTGCGCCCCACTCATGGCCGCCCCTGCCGGGCCGGGCGATTTCTTCCTGCAAACGCCGGCTCCGTTCAAGTCTGTCATCATAAGTCTCTGGCGTCGCATAAGCCTGCAAGGGTGAGGCGATCGACCTGAAGGTCACGTTTTTCAGTTGGCGTTCTCGCGTCGCCCAATCGACGTCCATCCTGCACATGTTCGGTGTCAGAAGCTTGACGTGGGTCACATATTCACTCTCGATCATCTTCGGAAGCACGAAAGTGACGTTCACGCCAAGCTGATCCAGGGCACGCGTGAGCCCGTAGCAGGCTGTGCCCAATCCCCCGCTGATGAAGGGCGGGAATTCCCAACCGAGCATGAAGATGCGAACATGTCCCCCCTCTTCGTTCCGTCCCATAAGTCCTCACTTCTGTAGGGAGCTATGGAAGATCCCTTCGAGACACCTTACCAACGAACCCTAACCCGACGAATACTACTTTCCGAATGCTTCACCACCGTGACTCCCCTTGGAGCACTGTATCGGTCACAACGCATACATGCTTGACCTGTAGCACAGGAAAACTTCGCGTTTTTGACGACGGCCATACTATGTTAATCGGTTCTTTCCTGCCTTGAAGCCCAGCAAATCTGCCGAAAAACGGTGTCAACGCCATAGAATCGCAAGTCTTATCGGCTGTTTGAGCGCGGCGGTTCCTGATGGTGACAGACGTGCCTCACAGTCTCTTGCTACCGCCGGGGGCGTCCCACCAGGCTGCGCTCGCACCATTCTCGGCCCATGACAGGACCTGTGCCGAGGGCAGGATGAAAAAAGCAAAGCCGTCCCGGGCGTACGCCTCGAAACGGCTTATTACGATAGCTTGATCGCAACGCCAAAATGCGAGGACGGGCCATGCGACCTGTCCTTAGAGATCTTGCGCCTTTACGGTACTGCGACGGTTCGCTTTGGCGCGGGCAATCGCTGCATCAAGAAGGTCGTAGACACGATCGCTGATCGCTACGAGAGCCTCCGATGAGGTCATCATCTTCTGATCCTTGACGTGGGCCTTCACCTTGCTTGCCACTACCAAAGGTTCCCTCTTCTTCTTTGCCATCGCAAAAA
>CAZGRF010000598.1:0-2644 GCA_964527825.1 uncultured Pirellulales bacterium | reverse complement strand
GTCGGCGACGGCATCGCGCCACTTCTGATAGTGCGCGGTCTCTTTGTGCCGGGCCGGATCGTCCTTGGTGCGGTAGACCTCGACCATGACGAAACGGGTCGGTTCGTCCTGTTGCTGGATGACATCGAAGCGGGCGACTCCCGGCTCGTTGACGCTATTTCGAGCGTTCTCAAGCGTCGCCGCGAGATACGCCTCGACCTGATCGGGCTTCACCTGGACATGAACGTGGACGATAAGCATAGATCACTCCTTCTTCAAGCAACACCAGTTCCCCCGAGAGCGTATCGAACACGCCGTACCTCCGCAACCGTCGAGGTAAATCGCAAGCTTCACGTGTTCTCACGCAGAGATGCAAAGAAAAGCCGTCGCTGTTTTGTGAAAACCGACCCGTGCCTGAGACTCAGTGCTTGGCCAGCAGGGTCTCCAACGCTGTCTTGAGAGGAATCAGCTTTGTCTCAATCGCATTCCAGACGGTGATGGGGTTCAGGCGATCATATCCGTGCACCAGGACATGGCGAAAACCGATGATATTGAGATAGTCGGGCACACGGGCTGCTATGTCCGGGTGATAATGATCCAACTGCAGCAAGGCCTCACCTATGATCTGAAGCTCCCTTTCAATAGCCGAGCGAAACGCACGATCCTGCCGGTATTGTTCAATCGTTCTGTCAGCGGTGAAAGCAATGAGGAAATCGCGACTGCTCAGCATATCGTACAGATACTTGGCCGGGTCACGATGCGACATAGAGCGTCCTCCGCGATGTGTTGACCTGCCTGATGAAGAACGGGTTCTGAAGGCCCTCTGGCTCCACGAGATCCACCGGCTTGCCAAAGAGGATCTCCAGGGACCTTTGCAGCCCAAAATAAGTGTCAAAGAGGCGCGGTGCCACCGATTCATCGAATTCGACCAGCAGATCGACGTCGCGGCACTTCTCCAGGTCTTGTTCAGCCGCAGAGCCAAACACCTCCAGCCGACGGACGTGGAACTGTCGGCACACATTATCGAGGGGCTCCCGGTAGTCCTTGAAGATCGTCATGATCGCACCTGATTGGCAGATTCAACGTTTGGTCATATAGCCCCAATCGAGAGTTGCAGTATCCCACGGACAGCCCGCGGATTCAAGCGCAATCGCCATGTGGCCGTTACCGGCAGAGGGACGACCCCTCAATCGCGATACCGGCTCGAACATCATAGCTGCACCGTTTGGTGCCCCGCGTCCTTAAGCCAGGCTTTTCTAGGCGAGTCAAGTGCGAATAATCGATCAATGGCGGATTTAGTTTCTCCGGAGTACCCCTCCTTAAAGCGCCCTTTCACCTTTGGGAAGAAACTTGAGTGAACAGCCTTCAGGAGCGTGTGAAACCAGATCACCACTGCGTCAACCATTTGGGGCCGAAATACGACGGCGCGATTTCCGAGGATGCCCAGCGCCCGCAATTTCTGAGAATCTGGAAAGGTCAGCGTTCCTCCAGTATGCACGATGCTGTGGCGAAGTTGCCATAAGACCGACAGCTCTTCATCTTGTTGGTCTGTGTAGAATGGTTCGACATTTAGCATCCCCCTGAAATAGTTGTTGACCTTCCTGGGCTCGTGCCAGCCTGGTAGAGCATCTGCGACCATGTCGCCTGTGGCTGCCTTGGTTCCACGGTAGCCAATCACATGCTGAATGCCAATGTCGATGTTGGCTGCCTTCAGGTTTTTGACAAGTGCGCTTGGCGTGTAGTCAGGTATCTTGTGAGTAAGGTCAAACAGCCCGCCGTAAACGGATCGTTGAAATAGCTCGAGATTGCTCAAGAGGCCGGCAAGGATAGGGCTGGCTATTTCTTGCAGGCTGTGCAAGGAGTCTTTGTTGTAGTCTCCATTCTTCTTCTTCGGAAAATGCCTCTTGCAGTGGTTGAAGGCATCCGACAGATGAACTGCCTGCCGTAGAAAGGCCGTGAAGGGCTCATGAAGAAAGTCCTCGTGACTGACTCGGTCCTGACATGGTGTATCAATGTAATCCAGGATCATGTGTCGTCTCCAATGGCCGTGTGGGTTGTCCTATTCGGCGCGCATAGCCTTGAGAACGCTCTCGTGGCATATGCGTGTCTCGTTCTTGTCAGAACCTTGGAGGACCATCGGCTTCTCTCTCGATAGCGATGACCAAGCGGTTCACTCGGAATCTCGTCTAAGGTCCAAACACTCGTCGCTGCACCCTCTATCGGCCGGGCACAAAACCAGTATAAGCAGAAAGAGAGGAATCTGGTCGAGAGAATTCGCGGAGCATCTGGAATCTCGCGAAAACGCGGATCGGCCGTCTCGGTCGCGCGCCAGCCTTCTCTTCTCCTCTGCGTCTCCGCGTCTCTGCGTGGAATACTTCATCAAGCGGTGGAGACGCAAGATGCCGCGTCTCTGCAAGCAGTTCGCGGCGTTTGCCTGATGCCCATGGCGCTGCGGCGTGATTCGCCGTGGTCTTTCGTTGACAACGGCTCGCGCTTTTGCTACACCGTCTGCGAGAGCGGCGGGCTCTCCGAAAGGCGTGGATATGCCTATAAGGCCGCATCGAAGGCGCGCGTTGGGAAGGAGTCGGTGGCACGGATGGCTGTTCTGGCAGGGATTGATGAGGCCGGCTTTGGGCCTCTTCTGGGGCCGTTGGTGATCTCTTCC
>CAZGRF010000597.1:0-2645 GCA_964527825.1 uncultured Pirellulales bacterium | reverse complement strand
TGAACTCGTTGGGATAGTCACGGGCGTAGGGGTTGATCGGCTGACCGTTGATGTCGAGGCGCT
Organism: uncultured Pirellulales bacterium; assembly: GCA_964527825.1. Taxonomy (GTDB): domain Bacteria; phylum Planctomycetota; class Phycisphaerae; order Sedimentisphaerales; family Anaerobacaceae; genus JAFGLV01. Next base: position 2,582 of record CAZGRF010000597.1, on the reverse strand, counting down.
TGTCGGGGATGATGTTGGGGCCGTCGTCTTTCGGGACGCCCAGGCCGCTGAAGACGCGGCCGAGGATGTCGGGCGAGACGCCGAGTTCCAGCGGCTTGGCCAGGAAGCGGACGGTGCTGCGCTGCACGTCGATGCCGCTGGTGCCCTCGAAGACCTGGAAGAGGACTTTGTCGTTCTCGACCTGGAGGATCTGGCCGTGGCGGACGGAGCCGTCGGGCAGCTCGATGTCGACGATGTGGCCGTACTTGGCCTCGTCGACCATCTCGACCATCATCAGCGGGCCCTGGATACTCGATACTGTCTGATACTCTTTCACCGATAGCATGTCACACTCCTACGCTTGTCGTGAAGCGTCGTTTCGCATCGTTACTTCGGGACCGCAGCGCCGTGGAGCTGCTTCATCTGCTCTTCGATCCCTTGGCGGATCTGGCCGATCTTGTCGATCTCTTCCTGCGGGATGTACTTGGCGCGGGCGATGTCCTCGCGGATAGCGAGCTTGAAGATCTCCGCGGTCTCGACGCCGGCTTCGATGGCCTCGAGCGCCTGGTGGTGGAAGTGCAGGACGGTCTTGAGCATTTCAAACTGTTTCTCCATCGACGTGTAGGTGTCGACGACGTGGAACGCATTCTGGTGCAGATAATCCTCGCGGAGAGAACGCGCCGTTTCCAAGGCGAGGCGGTCACGCGGCGAAAGGGCCTCGGCGCCGACTAAGCGCACGATCTCCCGTAGCTCGGATTCCTGTTCGAGCAGGCTCATCGCCTCGCGCCGCATCCGCTCCATCGCGTCGCCCTGCTCCTTGTCCGCGAACATTTTTTGGAGATATTGGGTATAGAACGAGTACGACGTCAGCCAGTCGATCGCGGGAAAATGTCGCTGGTACGCAAGCTCGCCCTTGAGCGACCAGAAGACCTTGACCACGTGCAGCGTCGCTTGAACGACAGAGTCGGACAAATCCCCGCCAGGCGGGCTGACCGCCCCAATCACCGACAACGCCCCCTCACGTTCCGGCCCGCCGGTACACTCAACGCGCCCCGCCCGTTCATAGAACGCTGCGATCCGAGCCGCCAAATAGGCCGGGTACCCTTCCTCAGCTGGCATTTCTTCGAGGCGGGTGGAGATTTCGCGCATGGCTTCGGCCCAGCGGCTGGTGCTGTCGGCCATGAGGGCGACGGTGTAGCCCATGTCACGGAAGTACTCGGCGATGGTGATTCCGGTGTAGACCGACGCCTCGCGCGCGGCCACGGGCATGTTGGACGTGTTGGCGATTAGCACAGAGCGACGCATCAGAGGCTCGCCGCTGCGCGGGTCCTTCAGTTCGGGGAACTCGGTCAGCACGTCAGTCATCTCGTTGCCGCGCTCGCCGCACCCGACGTAGACGACCACATCGGCGTCGACCCACTTGGCAAGCTGGTGCTGCACGACGGTCTTGCCTGTCCCGAACGGACCGGGGACACAAGCGGTGCCGCCCTTGCTGATCGGGAAGAACGTATCGATAACGCGCTGCCCGCTGACCAGAACATGCTCGGGCGCCAACCGCCGTGCAATCGGCCGGGCGTTGCGAACGGGCCAGCGGTGCATCAGCATCAGAGGCCGCTCGGCTCCGTCCTCACCGGCGCAAACCGCCACCGTCTCTTCGACGGTGTGGTCACCCTCCGCGATACTCTTGATCGTGCCGCGCACGCCGGGCGGGACCATGATCTTGTGGACCATGAGGGTCGTTTCTTCGACTTCGCCGATGATGTCCCCGGGACCCACGTTGGCGCCTTCGCCAACCGTCGGCTTGAAGTGCCACTTCTTCTCACGGTTCAGGCCCGGCATGTCACTGCCGCGGCTCATGAACTCGCCTTCCGCACTGACCAGCGCGTCCAGCGGCCGCTGAATGCCGTCGTAGATGCTCTCGATCAGGCCGGGGCCCAGCTCGACGCTGAGGGGAGCCTCGGTATCCAGCACCGGCTCGCCTGGGCCGATGCCCGTCGTTTCCTCGTAGACCTGGATCGAGGCCGTGTCGCCGCGAAGCTCGACGATTTCGCCGATCAGATTCAGCTCGCCGACGCGTACGACGTCATACATACGAGCGCCGCTCATCCCTTCGGCCACAACGACGGGACCCGCCACTTTGACTACGCGACCTATTCTCTGCTCTGTCATCACGCAAACCTTCTCAATCGTTCTGCAATATGTTGATGCCGGTGGCCAGCTTCAGGACCTTACCCAGCGCTTCGGTGGCAAACCCTTCCGATTCCGTGGTGAACGGGACTACCACGATGCACGGTGTGGGCCGGCCTTCGGTGGCGGCAAAGGCTTCATCAGCACTCCTGGCGATGTTCTCGGCAACCACCACGAGGGCGTACTCGGCCGCCACGATCTTCCCGGCCGCCTCGACCACCTGCTCGTGCTGCTGCTCCACCGCGAACGCGTCCACGCCCAGCGTCGAGAACGGCATTACAAAATCGGCGTCACCTAATACTGCAACTTTGCCTTCCATCTACTCACATCTCACATTCGACGACGTATCATTCCACGCGCACGACCTTGGCAAGCCCTCGATCACTTCGTCGCCCCGTGGTCGCGCAAGAAGCGGG
>CAZGRF010000596.1:0-2654 GCA_964527825.1 uncultured Pirellulales bacterium | reverse complement strand
TTTCTGACTCACATCGCGACACCTCCGCGGGTGTATCTCTTTGTTCCTCGATCTCTCGATTAGCAGCGTCGAGTTGGCTGGCCGCATCTTCGAGCGCCTTGCTCCATCTATTCCGCTCCTCATCGAACTTGGCTTGATCTTGTCGCCGTTTCTGCGACTCTTCCTCGGCGCGTCCCTTCTGCTGCTTCAGTTCCTTCTCAAGTGCCGCCTTTTCCTCCATGAGATTCCGGTTCTCCTCGACAAAGGCGGCCTCTACCTGCTCGGCAAACTGTGCATCGTCGTCGACTGTACGTAGCCGGTCAAGTAGCAGATCGTTGGCGAGCATCTTCATCGCCGCCTGCTCTGGGACATCCCTGTACGTTGCCAGGATCTGAAGCATCTTCGAGCATGCCTTGCTGCCCCCGCTGCCGATCGCACGGAACTGAGGCAGCGCAAAGGTCTCCACAAAGGCTTTCTCAAAATCGCTGTCGGCGGGCACAAATGGCCTTAGGATTTGCCAGAATATGTTTGGCATCAGAACGCACGTTCGATGACCATTCTTACGGGACGATTCCCAATCGAACCGATAGAGGTAGTAGTCACAGGAGATGACGAGCGCCCCTGCCTCCAAGCTCGACATGGCATTTGTACGGAGGTGCCTCGCCTCTTCAAGGACCACGGCGTCATGCATCACCGTCTCATAAGGTTTGTCACCACGCCTGTGTTTCTCCAAGAACGATTGGTATTCATGAAAGAGGTCGTTTCGGACATCCAGACGTTCTGCGTGAGGCCGATACAACTTGATGTCCTTCTCCGATAAAAGGTGGTCGAAATGCTCATAGGAACGCAGAAACTCGTGCACATCGATGAGACCTGTCGCATTCCTTTCATGGAACTTCTGTTCAATCCCAGACAGATTGCGGCTCAGCGATGCCGCGCGGCTCAGTGATCGCGACCACGCTCGTGATCGGAGGATAGAGCCATAGTATGCAATAGTGTGAGTCATCTCTCTCTGCGTTGCCGCGTGATACCGGAGTCTGAACGGAAGCTTGTGCGCTGTAATGGCTCTGATGAGATCATGAGACACTTGAACTTGTGTATTGTAGTGTAGGTCCAGAATACCGAACAAGAAATTCGTGTCGAGGAACAGGGTTAGGTCGTGAAGCTGTTGGCGGAGTTGCTCAGAAAGGTCAACGGGAACCTCAAGAGTGTAGAAGTTGTACGCCCCATCCGCGAGTTGTGCGATGTATCGGGAACGATCCGGGTTCGTACCCAACGCTGCCATGAAGGTTGAGACAGATTCCTCGATGTCTTCTCGCATCTCCTTGTCGAGGTATCCGTTCTCGTTGATGGCTTTCCTGAGGATAGAGGTTAGGCTGGCTTCGTGTTCTGCCAGCGTGTCAATTGACGGATCCAGGAGTGCCGCCGCCTGAATGCCGTGACGGCGGAAAGTCCTGCTCAGGTATGCACGCAGTACCCTCCATACTTCATCTGTCGGCACATTCGGATATGCAACAGACAGTTCTCCGAACCACGCGGCCTTGACCCGATCCTCCAGTTGTTGCGCGTGATCTATGGACAGCTTCAGAGACGCCATCGCCTCAGGGGCTAAGCGGTAGTTGGTATTGCCAGGCCGAGAGATGACCTTTGTGCGCTCGAGTTCGTTGAGCGCGTCCTCTATCTGTGCATCTGGGATGACCAAGCCGAACAGAGTTTCGATTGCGCTCCGAAACAGCTCTCCGGTATGGAAGTGTTCATCGGGGAATTCAAAGAGGCACAGAGTCACCAACCCGCGAATCGTAGCATGGGGATCGCCGGTGCGAGCAACCGCAATGAAATTGCACATCTTCTCGAAAGTCCGCGAGAACGTACGCGCCGTAATACGTTGAGCTATGGCCTCGGTCATGACACCGTCTCCTCCATGACAGCCTCGGCGGCAGCGAATCGAATCCTGCCGCTCAGAAGCTCGGATAGATGCCCGCGAGGCATGCCGCGGACGGTGCACTTGGCTTGATAGCCAACGACGGTCGACAATTCGTTTGCCATACGACCCTCTCTCCTGCCAGCCTGTGAAGAAGCCGTTACGGCCTTTTTCCTGTTATATCGTCTGGAACCAGTGACAGCAGCAACAGACCGCCGCGCCGTGCGAAAAATGAGGGTTCGATCAGGTTCATGGTCCGGAAACAATGCCCGATCCCTATACTCAACTGCTGAGCTCGTTCCGAGGAACTACCTACACTGCGAAAGCTTCGTTCAGCGCGAAACCTCGCTGCTTCAAAGCCGCCACGGCACCAACGACGCGCAATAAGATGTTGGCTCCGCTTTCGACTGTCGCGGTGGCTAGGGCGCGGCCAAAGCCCGTACTAGATCAGACCATGGTGGAGTCCCCGAGAGGATCAAGGAAGACGTCAGTATTGGTGGCGTGCACACTCTATGAGACGTAACTGTCCCACGGAGTGTGGTCCGGCATTTTGGGCCCAAGCAGTCGTTGCCCGATGCAGCCCGGAACCACAACCCGTGGTGCTTTTGAGAAAGTCCCACATTCGGTGGGACGGTTGCTATGAGACCCGCCGCTTGACAAATAGGGGACGCGACCCTTATGATACTCGCAAAGGATTTGACTCTTCGGTTGGGATCATAAATCATGTCTGATAAGGGATTTACGCACCTGCATC
>CAZGRF010000595.1:0-2659 GCA_964527825.1 uncultured Pirellulales bacterium | reverse complement strand
CGCCACCCCGCCGGGACTCCAGACGTTCTCGCCGGGCTCCTCGCGTGATACCACCGTGACGTTCGTCAATACTGCGGGAGCCCCCGTGACGGGCCTCAAGCTGAGTATCGCGGTGCCGACGGGCTGGACCAGTGTAGTCTCCGGAGGCGCCGACGCGACAAAGACATTCGCGGATCCGGTCGCGCCGGGCGCGACTGCCATCGCGACCTTCAAGGTCACCTCGGGACCGGCAGCCTTCAACGGCGACCTGGTCGCCAACGCCTCCTGGACGGCCAGCGGCCGGACGCAATCCGACAAGATGGCCGAGAAGGTACGAAACGTCAGTCCAATGAAGATCAACGAGTTCGCCAACTCGTTCATCGAGCTCTACAACGCCAGTGACGGCGCCGTCGACATCTCCCACTGGATGTTGACCGAGCACCCGATCGCAATGCCCATCTTCTCCACGGTGAAGATCCCGGCCGGGACGAAGCTCGCGGCCAAAGGCTTCTACGTGCTCGGTCTGTCCAACTCCGGGTTGGCCGTCCCCGCGAAGAAGGGCGATACCACCCTCTACGTCAGGAGCGTGGCCGGCATGAACGTCGGTGACACGATCCAGATTGACACCGGTTCCGCCATGGAAACCCGCACGATCGCCAGCGTCGGAGCGGCGGCCGGCGCCAGCACGACATTGTGGCAACCCCTGCCCGACGGTCCGGTGATCACGATACCTCCCGGTTCGACCAACGTGCCGTTCACTCCCATGGGCCGCGGTTTCGGTGGCGGTGGTGGCGGCTTCGCGGTCGAGGTCGGCCAGAAGCTGGCCCTCGGTTATGGCGCCAAACATCCTTCCGTCGCAGGAGAATTGGAGAAGTACGAGGTGGTCACGGTCACCGCGGCCGGCACGCCGAGTGGTCAGGGCTACCTGGCAACGGAGGCGAAAGCCGGCGAAACCAACATCAAAGTCTACCTCATTACTGCCCCGATCTCCAGCATCTCAGTCGGTGATAAGATCCGACTGGATGTGGACAGCGTGGGACATGGGATTGAGACCGTCACCGTCACAAAGGTCGGTACGGCTTCGAGATACAACCCCAACAACGTCCGAAGCGGGGACCCGGGCACGGGCCTCGACCTGGCCGAGCCGTTGAAGTTCAACCATTCCGCGAACCTGCCCTTCAGTGTCAGGGGAAGCGGGATCAGCTTCGAGCCGGCGACGAAGTTCGCCCACACGAGCAACGAACCGATTCTGCCGCTCGGAACCGGCATCACGCTCGACGAGCCCCTGGACAACGATCACGAGATCAACGCCGTTGTGCGTGACGAAAAGGCCACGACCGAGGGCTATCAGGGAACGAAGCCCAATCAGTGGTTCGGCGGTCCCGCCATCTCCTCCGGCGGCGGCAATATCGTGCTGCGCGATGCCGCAGGCTTGGTCGTTGACAGCCTCAACTACGGCCGCGTCGTCGACCCATGGGCGGCCGAAGGGTATCAAGGCGCATCTCCCGGCAGTGGCTGCAGCGCCCCGGCGTTTAGCGCAGGCGGCAGGGGCGGCTTCGGTGGGCGGGGCGGTATGGCCGCCGGCAGCCTGCCCAGCAGGAGCACAGGCCGCTTCCCCGATGGCAACGACACCGACAGCAACTGCAACGACTTCCGGGTCCAGACCTCCAACAGCCTGGTGATCGCTTCGGTCGCCGGCGCGAACAATATCAAAGTCGACAGCGTGGCCGGCTTTGACGCCGGTCAGACGATTATCATCGATACGGGCGAGAACCGTGAGACCGCCGTCATCGCGATGGTTGGCACGCCGGGTGGCACCACGGTGGGCACCGCCACCGAGGCGGGCGCGACCGCCATTCCCGTCGCCAACGCGATGGGTTTTCGCGCCGGCCAGACCATCACCATTGACAGCGGCGCCAGCCTTGAGACAGCAGTTGTCGCCTCCGTCGCCGGCGGCAGAGGCGGCCGCGGCGGCTTTGGCGGTGGCCGCGGCGGCAGAGGAGGCGCCACAATCACCGTCACCTCGCCGCTCAAGCTTGCGCACGCGGTGGACGTACAAGTCGCCGGCTCCGGCATCACCCTCAAAGGTCCGTTGACCAAGGCACATGCCGGTAGGACGCAGGTCGCTGGCAGCGTTCCCACACCCGGTGCGCCCAACCAGTATGCCAGGGGATCTCAGGGAGGACGCAGGGGAAACTGACTTAGACGGGCGGGAGTCTGAACCGTCCCGGACAATGCCGATTAGGGCTCCGCGGCTCGATTGGGGCCGCGGGGCCTTTTCTTTCGCGCGAAGGCAACCTTCAAGAGGATCGAACCTTGGTTTCTGACAGACAGATGTCTCGTTTTCGCCGGTCCTGGCCCTGGTGGCGCTGGGTCCTGACGGGTTTGAGCTCGCTGGCGCTGGCGTTGAGCGCGTACCTGAGCTGGCATGATCTGATGGGCGGGTCGGTGATCGGCTGCGGCGGCGGGAGCTCGTGCGACCAAGTGCTCAGCAGCCGGTGGTCGACGATAGCGGGGGCGTTGCCCGTCAGCGGCCTGGCGGCGGGAGCGTACCTGGCGATGCTAGTAGCCAGTCTTTCCATTGGGCCGGCCACGGCGACGCCGGTCCGGCGGCTGGCCTGGGGCGCGATGCGGGTTCTGGTCGGGGCGGCCGCCGGAAGTGCCGTGTGGTTCACCATCG
>CAZGRF010000594.1:0-2661 GCA_964527825.1 uncultured Pirellulales bacterium | reverse complement strand
GACATCTGCCGGCAGCATGGCGTGTGTGCGGTTTTCGCACCGGACCCCGCCGAGATGTATCCGCGCGAGAACCTCGCATGGGTGAACGTGGAGAAACTCACAGAGCCTCTGTGCGGCCGGTCGCGCCCGGGCCACTTTCGTGGGGTAGCGACGGTGTGCGCCAAGCTCTTTAACATTGTCGGTCCCGACGTGGCCTTCTTCGGCCAGAAGGACGCCCAGCAGGCTGTCGTGATCCAGCGCATGGTTGCAGACCTGGACATGCCGCTGGAGGTCGTTGTCTGTCCTATCGTGCGCGAGCCCGACGGACTGGCCGTGAGCAGTCGAAACCAGTACCTAAGCCCACAGCAGCGTAAGGACGCGACAATCATCTACGCGTCGTTGGAGAGATGCCGCGCGATGATCGAGGCCGGCGTGAGGGACGTGGGCGAGATTGACACGCACATGCGCGCCACGCTGGAGCAAGTGCCCGCCTTGCAGGTTGAGTACATTGCCATTGTCGATGCCGAAACGCTCGATGAGCTCGACCGGCTTGCGGGCTCGGTGCTGATAGCGGTGGCTGCTCGGCTGGGCTCCACGCGGCTAATCGACAACATCCGGCTGGACATCCGCTGAGCAGAGCTTATAATCTTGCTTTTGTACCCCGAGAACAACGAAACGCAGAAAAGGGATTCAATGTTAGTCAAAGTACTGAAAAGCAAGCTGCACCGGGCTAGGGTGACGGAGGCAAGGTTGCACTATCCGGGCAGTATCGAGATCGACGCAGCGCTGATGGAGGCGGCCGAGATCGTGCCTTATGAGTCTGTACTTGTGGCCGATCTGAACAACGGCAGCCGGCTGGAGACTTACGCTGTTCCCGGCAAGCATGGCGCCGGCCAGATCGTGATTCTTGGTGCTGCGGCCAAGCTGGCGAAAGTAGGGGACATCGTGATCATCATGGCCTTCGGATTGTGTGCGCCTGAGGAGGCAGCCGAGCTCAAGCCAAAGGTTATCGTGCTGGACGAGAACAACAAGATCGTGCAATAGGACGGATCTGTTGCCAAGAAACGGCGGAACGATCAGGGTACTGAATGCATCCCGAACTGATTGAGATCCCCATCGTCCACCTGACCGTCAAGAGCTACGGCCTGATGATGGTGATCGGCTTCCTTGCGGCAGTAACGGTGATCCGGCGTCTGAGTCGTAGTTTCACACCGGATCCGCAACACATCACCAATGCTGCGTTGTATTCACTCGTCGCCGGCGTCGTTGGGGCGCGGGTGTTCTTCGTCGTGCACTACTGGGACCAGTTCCGGGACAATCTTCTGGGTGTCTTTGCGATATGGCGGGGTGGGCTAGAGCTCTTGGGTGGTGTATTGCTGGCCATCGCCACAATCTTCCTCTACATCAGGTATCACCGGCTGCCGCTGCGTCACTATCTCGACGTGCTGGCCATCGGCCTGCTCCTGGCGCTGGCCTTCGGCCGCATCGGCTGCTTTCTGAACGGCTGTTGTTATGGCAAGCCCACCGACCTGCCGTGGGGCGTTCGCTTTCCTTACGGCTCGTTTGCCTACGAGAGCCAGGTGCAGCCGGACCCTGAGCGGGGCCGTCCGGAGGCTTATCTGCACCTGCCCGATAGCTACTTCGGCTACATGAATCAAGACGACGAGTTCATCCCGGGCCTCAAGCCGAAAGGCTACCTTACGCCGCCGCAGCAGCAGCAGGTGACCGAAGGGGTTTACCGCTGCCTGCCCGTGCATCCCACGCAGTTGTACTCCTCAGCCTTGGCGGTCTTGTTGTGCCTGTTGCTGTATGCCTTCTGGCGTCGCGCGCAGAAGGCCGAGCGAGCGGGTGCTTATCCCTTCCTAACCAAGCCCGGCTCAGTCTTCGGCTTGATGTTCATCGTCTACGGTGTGATGCGCTTCCTGATGGAATTGCTCCGCGACGACAATCCCTTCGAGATTGACCACTTGACCATTTCGCAGTTGCTCGGCATTGCTCTGGTGGTATTAGGTGCTGCGCTGCTGGTCTTCTTCACACTCGCCAAGCCCGAAAGGCTCGTAGCCTCCGCCTCCAAGCAGCCCCGTCGAGACTGAGATTCTCGCCTTTCCCTTTCGCCTGCCCGGTCAGAAGAATCACTTACGTCTGTGCCGCTGTCGCCACGTCTGGCAACGGCTCGCCATGAATCTCACCTGGTGGGCACATCCCGCGGCCGCCACGGGCAGTTGGCTGGGCAGGGGGCGACCAAGTGCTGTCATGGGACTGGCATCCGCCAAATCAGCTTGCCGCAGGGTCTCTGCAATGCCTCTGTGCGTGCGTTGCAGGTTTGATAGACTGTCTGCCGGCGCGGGCGTTGTGGTCCGATCTCACTTGGCTGCTAATTTGGGTTGAACATTCTGCCGAATTGCCGATAGTATAGGGAGAGCGTAATCGTTCCACTGGTTTGGCTGCCGCGCGGAAAAGAGTTTATGGGGCTTTACGACAGAGATTACACGCAGGCGGATTTTCGCCAGCAGCACTACGGGCCACCGCAGATACGGTTCAACTTGCCGCGCCTGACGCCGGTGGTCAAGTGGCTGCTGATCGTCAACGTATCGATATTCGTCATCGGCATCCTGATTGCGCCGCTGGGGCAGTTCCTGGAGGACTGGTTTGCCATCAATCCCGGCTCGTGGGTCACGGCAA
>CAZGRF010000593.1:0-2662 GCA_964527825.1 uncultured Pirellulales bacterium | reverse complement strand
GACTTGTGGGTGTGCTTCAGGACCCCAGCCCGTCCTCCTTCTGGGCAGACTGGGGACCTCTTTTCCCTTACGCGGGCGCTGTCGCAATCAGCGATAGGCGGCGCAGGCAGCAATGCGGCGCTCTATCTCCTCGATCAGGCGCAGGTAGGCTGTGCCGCCGACACCTCCGTAGCGTGACTGCAGCTCGGCATCGGGAATGCCTTCCGGCAGGTCGGCCGCAGGCGGGAAGAAATCATCGACACGGAAGCCGCGCGCGAGACGATCTTGGAGAGCACGGGCCGCCGCTTCGTCGCGCGTGGCCCGGACCGCGAAGGTGGTGCCGGCCCGGTCCGCCAACAGATCGGCGAACGAGAAGCCACTTCCGCCGATGTCCGCATCCAGCTTCTCCTTGAGCAGACCGGCGGCGTCGCTGATGACCTCGCGGGACAGCAGTGCAATCGCGGCGCTCACGCAGAAATGCTTGGTCCAGTCGGACCGGCCGCGAAGCTCGACGCGCCGCAGAAGGCGCCGAGCGGCGCGCCCGCCAAAATCGTCCATGACCGGCCCAAGGAATTCTTCGACGCGCGGATGACCCATGAGTATCCCAAGGGCGAAGATGGCCGCCCGATTCTCAGCGACCGGGTCGTTCACGGTGGAACGGTCGCGCGCAAAGGTAAAGGCCGTTTCGAAACACATGCCGAAGTCCGGTGTGCGAGGCGACTGCCCGACGACCGTCAGCAGGTGATCCACATGCGCCCACGTGGATGCGAGCACCTCTTCGCCCGCGCCGGCCGGACCGAAAAGGTCCTCCCGAAACCCGGGAGGCAGATCTACCCGACCGTAGATCGCCTCGACCCACTCCGGCTCGATCGCCACGGCCCGGATGGCATCCAGGAACGGCTGCGCACGGCGGTCGTGGTTCAGCAGTGACGTGATGACGGGACAGAAGGGATTGACGACCCAACGCGGGATGTTCAGGGAGCCCAAGCGGCACCGATTCACGTGCAGGTACAGGTTCCTCCCCTTGATCCCCACATCGCCGGCCACCTGCAAGTTCAGATAGCGCGTCTTCCCGCTGCCGGCAGTCACACCGACGGACACGGCGAGCGACGCCGCATCGTGCGCCAGGTCAATCTGCGCTTTGCGGTCCGACGATCCCAGCGAGAGCCCCCACGCCAACAGCACGTTGAGGTCGTGCTCGGTCAACCGAAGGATATGCGTCTGGCCCTCGTTCAGGGACCGGGGGCTCTTGCTACGAATCAGGTGCACGAGCTGTCGCTTCTCGGCAGAGGTCACGGCCGCCGGCTCGAAAGGCAGCGGCGTTTCTTCGAATGACAGCCACAGGATGACGCTGGCGCAGAGAGCCGGCACGAGAACCAGCAATGCGACTTTCGGCAGTAGCCACAGGCGCGCCCGACGGCCGCGTAGCCAGGTCGTGCCCATCCACGTGCCGAAGAGACACCCAAGCAGAGGAACCACGACCGGCGCGATGGCCGCGAGGTGCCACGACCGGCTGACCTTGAGGGCATGCAGCGAGACGGCAATGGCGCCGGACACTGCCAGAGCAGGAATGCTGACCGGGGATCGCCGTAGCCAACCCGAGCCAGGCCGAACGGCGAGCGCCGCCATGAATCCCAGGGGAACGGAATAGGCGAATTCGCACAAGCCCGCGAGGGCGAGCCCGCCCATCCATTCCAGAAGCCTGCGCGCATCCTGCAGGTCCCAGAGCGGAACGCTCGTGGAGTCACCGGCTTGGATGCGCCACAGGGCCCGGTACGCGAGAAACGATGCGTACAAGGCCAGAATGATCCATCCGATGAGCCTGCGGCGACGCGCCGAGGCGTGGCGGTCGGCGCCCTCAACTGCGGAGTTGCCGGGCTCGTTTCGATTGGAGCGCAATACCCTCTCCATTTCAGACAAGTCGTCCCTCCTATTACGGGAATTCAGCCTGTGGCCGGGAACACAAGGCCAATCTTAGGCGGCGGCCGCCCGACTGTCAATGTCCTTCCGCCACGTTGGGCGGAACAGAAGAATTGACAAAGCCGGTCTGAATGCGGATACTGACCGCCTTGTGTACGGCGTCCGGGACGCCGGCCCGGGAGGGATCCGCACCGCCATGCGTCGGAAGACGGCAACGCGCCAACAGGGCCGGCGGCGGTGTTTCTCTGAATAGGACTGATGATGAAGACCTATGAACAGATCAACAAGCGTATCGAATCGGGCAAGGCCGTGGTGCTGACCGCCGACGAAATCATGGACTATGTGGACAAGAAGGGCCCGGCCGCGGTCGCCAAAGAGGTGGACGTCGTCACCACTGCGACCTTCGGCCCGATGTGCTCGTCCGGGTGCTTCCTCAACTTCGGGCACTCCAAGCCCAAGATTCGCATGTCGGAGGCCTGGGTCCAGGACGTGCTGGTCTACACCGGGATCGCGGCCGTGGATGCCTATCTCGGCGCGACGCAATTGCGCCATGGCGACCCCGCGAACATGTACTATCCCGGCGAGTTTCGCTACGGCGGCGGCCACGTGATCGAGGACCTCGTCGCGGGCAAGAGGCTGCAACTGTTCGCCCTGTCCTATGGGACGGACTGTTACCCGCGGCGTGAGATTCGGACGTACTTCACGATCAACGACCTGAACCAGGCCATCATGGTCAACCCGCGCAACTGCTACCAGAATTACA
>CAZGRF010000592.1:0-2663 GCA_964527825.1 uncultured Pirellulales bacterium | reverse complement strand
CAATGCCTGTCTGGTATTGTCCCTTGTGCTGGATCCAGGTGCTGTACTCGAACACGTAGGTCCCCTTGGGCAGATAGTCCATGAAGAAGTGAGAAGCAGTGTCGCGTGTGCTCTCGTAGTAAGCAAGGCCGTCCTGGTAGCGGTAGCGGCTCAGGACGCTGGCCGGCTCGGTGCCGCTGCCCCGCTGGTCTTTCATGTGGACGAACTCCATGTCACGATCTACCCGCAACACGATGCGCACAACCAGCTCATCGCCGACGGCCAGCGGACCATCGACGGGATAAAGCACTTGCAGCCCCTGAGCGTTCGTCCGCTTGATGAAGATCGCCTTGTCGAGCTGCAACGGCGTACCTTCGTAGGACGTGACCTTGCCGATGTCTTCGAGGTACTGCCAGTGAACGCTGCCCCAACTGACGCCCTCATCGACCTTCCTGACGGTGATTCGGCCCATGTCCGGCGTGATCTCGTTGCGCACGAAGCGCTCCTCGTAGAATCCGGTGCCCGCCTCGACCTGCTCGGGCACGATCCATTCGCCACCCAGGGCCACCTCGACCAACGCATCGGATGACAGCAGGTCGGTCCCGCGCAGCAGCAGGCCATAGACGGCGTCGGCCGTGGCCTTGGTCGTGCGCCAATTCTGGGTCTGCTTCTGCTTGAGCAGCCAAACCCGACACTCCTCGACGGCGTCGGCATCCCCCATGACCTCATCAAAGGCCTCAATCATCAGGGCCTGCGTCTCGATCGGCGCGTGATACCACCACCAACTGTGTTCGGTATCACGCCAGAACATACCGAGCTCTTCGTCAGTGACGCTGTGTTCTTTGATCGACCGCATAATATCGGCGGGCGTCTGCGTGTCGCCGAAGCGTTTGAGGCCGATGGCCAGATGGGCCTGGCTCTGGCGCCAGAGCGAAAGCCAGTAGGTGCGCGCCTGACTCAACCAATAGTCACGCGCCTCCACGTATGCGTTAGCGATGGGCTGGTCGGACAGGAAGAAGCTGCGTCCATACAGGTAAAAGGCGACGGTCGGACTGAGGTGGTTGTCGTCCTTGTTGCCGTATTTGAGGATGTCGCGATATCGTTCGTCCATCCACTTGTCCAGGGCGTTGAGGGCCTTGACGGCATAGCTGACGTCGATCCGCGAGACCCCAAGGTGGCGCAGGCGGCCGAAGCCGGTCGTGATGTAGAGTGTGATGTACTCATTCCCGCGGCAGTCCGGGAACCACGGCCACAGCCCATCGCTGCGCTGCATCTGCCCGAGCTGGAACAGGGCTTGTGACATCTCATCGTTGAGCCGGTTTTCATCGAAGAGGATACCTTTCTGCGGGCCTCCGATTCGTCCACCGCGTCCATGACCCACGGCGTCTCCTCCAGGGCGATCCCCTTGAGGTCTTCGTTCTTCTCCAGCGGGCTGTCCAGAGCCGGCGTCGCCTTCCACTGGTCGAAGATGCGCCTAATCTTGGGATCGGAATTGGCGATGTACGAGGCCAGGGTGTTGGCATAGAGCCGGTTGAAGATCTGCTCGCTACACTTGTGCGGGTATTCCATCAGGTAGGGCAGAGCCATGACGGCGTACCAGGCCGGCTGAGAGACCATCTGCACGGTAAGACTCTGGTGCTGGAGCGTCGACGATTGGCCTGACTCGAGCAGCTTGGTGAATTCGAACTCCTTGGTCTGGGGCCCACGTATCGGCAAAGGCAACGACTCGGCCACGAGAATGCGGCGGCTCAGCACGGGCAGATACCCTTCCTCGCCGTCGCTGAGACGCGTCGTGGCGCCCACGGCCTTGTATATGAGCAGCTCACAGCCGTCGGGTATCGTCAAGCGCCACGAGTAGGTGCGCGACTCCATGCTGGGCACGTCGAAGTCCTGCTCGGGGAACGCGTTGCCCAGGGCCTCGTCGCGGGATTCAAGCGTGCGGGCATCCGACAACGTCAGACTCACCTTGCCTGTCTGCCGCGCGGGGGACTGGTTGGTGACCTTGACGGTGAATTCGATCACATCGCCTTCTCGCACGAACCGCGGCGGATTCGGCTCGACCATCAAGTCCTTGGCGGTCACGGTCGTGGCCGTCAGAAAACCGCTGCGCAGCAGCTTGTCGTGCGCGAAGCCGAGGAACCGCCACTCGGTCAGCGCCTCCGGCATCGTGAACTCCATTCGGACCACGCCTTCCGCGTCGGACCGAAGATGCGGGAAGAAGAAGGCGGTCTCATCGAGGTTCGTGCGCGGCGCCACCTGGCTCAAATCCGGACCGGATTCCGTCGCGGTTTCAGCTTTGTCCTCTGCTGAATCGTCTGATTCCGCGTAACCGCCGCCTCTGCCACTCATCGGCACGGGCATGTATAGCGGAACCTCCATGATCTCATCGGGGAAATGGCGGTACGAGACCGTTACGGACAGGTACTGCGTGACCCAGTCGGACACAACGGTCCTTAACGACAGCAGGTAGTTCTCGAAACGGCTGGCCAGCCGGCTACTCTCGCTTCGGAAACCCGAGAACTTCTGTATCCAGCCATGCGGCAGGTACTGGTCCAGCGACGCGTCGTACAGGCTCGCCACCATCTCGGCAACAGCTCGACGCGCGTCCGGGCCGGTGATCACGGCGGTCCACGTCTCCTTCTGCCCCGGCTCCAGCAGGGACGTGAAGTGTTCCCACGAGACGG
>CAZGRF010000591.1:0-2664 GCA_964527825.1 uncultured Pirellulales bacterium | reverse complement strand
GAACGTGCCATCGTCTTCCGCGATCGGCTGGTAGGGCGTGTGGATGACGCCGATCTGCCGCAGATCCATCCGTGTCTCTTGCCGCCCGGCGGATGGTGATTGTGCCTCAGAACCATTCATCAGTACTGCCCATCGAGCTCTTCCATAGCAGCGTCCAAGTCTGCGTCCGTTTGCCGCGACAGTTCGACTGCTTTCTCCAGCGCCGATTCCCCATATAGAAACCACCGCCACTTCCGATAAGCTATCCGAAGGCACTGTTCCCTACAAGTTCGCCTCCGACCAGCGTTACACGCGGCCTCCAGGCGGCCCAAGCACACCACCGCGCGGCGCAGGGCCACCGCCTGGGCCGTGCCAGTAATTCCGGTGGGCTCAAGGATGGTCATTGACGTTCCTTTCTTCAACTTCTCACGCTCGGCGTGCGTGGACCGCACGCAGCGTCGCCCCGCCTCGGCTCGCAGAGCGTGAAGGCGCCGGCAAGTGCGCCGAGCAACAGTGCCCCCCCCACCAGAACAACAACACGGTACCCATACTCATCCGCCAGCCAGCCGCCGAGCAGGGGCATGAAATACAGCGGCATCAACAATGTCCCCTCCAGCGCGAAAAGCAACGGCCGTATTTCCGTGGTTCCAAGTTCCAGAACGTAGCCGCTGAAGCCGACAACCATGGCGCTCATGCCGCCGCCTGCGAGTGCAAAGGCCAGAGCAATTGCAGTGGGAGCGTCGGAAAAGAGAATTACCGCGAGGCTGAAGATAGACAATCCGAGGCCCGACAGAATAACAACCCGGGTTCCGAGTCTGTTTCCGAGCGGCATCCATGCAAGATTGCTTAGAATCTGGCCTGTCTTCTGGGCGGCGACATATATCCCGACCCAGGCCAGCGGAATGCCGATCTCGCTCGTTGCGTAGAGCGTCAGGAACGGCAAGACCAACCCCAGTCCCCCCGACAACAGGCGAACCGCAATCAGGCGTTTCATGATGGGGTATTCTCGGCGAATGTGGTCCAGTTCTTTGCGAAGTGACGGCAGGCGCGCGCTTTCTGATCCGCGGGGGTACCGCGGGAATCTGAAACGCGACATCGCCGTATATGCCACGGCGAGAGTCACAAACGACAGCGCGAAAAGAACCCCGTAATTGCGAGGCCAAGTCAACTCTTCGGAGCCCAGAACATACTTGACGGCCACGCCGGCCAGCACAGCCAGGATACCGCCTGTAACCAGGCGCCAGCCGAAGAACGTACTTCGGCGCTCGGCAGGAATCGTCTCGCTGATGACCTGCTTGAAGGGGAGGACGGCAACCCCGCCGCCAAGAGAGTAGATGGAGATGAGAAAGACGAACAGAATGAGGATCGAGGCGCCTTCGATGGGCATCAGCAGTGTGCCCGCCGCAATCAATCCCCAAACCCCGCAGCGCGTCCAGATGCCGACCAACATGAAGGAATGTGCCGAACCCGGCTTCCGTCGAATCTGCCGCGCCATGCCAAGCTGGGGTATAATGCCCACGACCTGCATCAAGCTGACCACCAGCCCGATCAGGGCTCGTGACTCGGTAAAGCCCGCCAGGAAGAGGGGAATGACGGCGTACGGATCGGCGAACGCCGTGGCCATATGGAAGAACGCTCCGTGCAGCACGCCATGGCGCATATTCTGACGGGACACACGGTCTGTAGGCGCTTCGCGTTCCTCCTGAACGTTGCGGCCCATCTCAACGT
Source organism: uncultured Pirellulales bacterium (assembly GCA_964527825.1). Lineage (GTDB taxonomy): Bacteria > Planctomycetota > Phycisphaerae > Sedimentisphaerales > Anaerobacaceae > JAFGLV01. The sequence goes on along the minus strand of CAZGRF010000591.1, from coordinate 957 downwards.
GCCCGCTTCCTGGGTCTGCCTTCATCAGAGGTCTCTTTCCGGCGATCGGCTTTTCATTCGTTTGAATACTGCATTCCTCCGGCGGCGAACCTGTCCTCCTCAATCACCTGAAAACCGAGCAACCGTCCTATCTGCTTTATCCGGCCCCTGAAATCGCCCAGTGTGCCTGTTCGATGCACCCCGTATACGTCGGGGTAAAGATGACTTTGCACTCTTCTGGCATCCTCGAGTTTCAGAACGAGTTTCGTCCTGCACATTATGTCGGTCCAGTCGGCGTAGAGAGAATATCCGTCCACGGTCTCGCCGGTGTGAACCAGTATTGATCTGCTGGGCACGTCGATTCTCCACACAGTGGCGGTCTCCCCCGCAGGAAACAGCACTTCCGAACAAGCGCCCACCCCGGGCCTGGAGTGCTCCTCTACTCTTCGCTCCGCGTGGTCTCTCAGGATGTAGGGGATCTTCTCGCTGCCGCCCCAGGGATTCCACGGCGCCCCGCAGTGCATGACGATGCCCACGCCATTGGCCACGTCCACCATAAAGTCCCCCATCATGGAAGGGCGACCGAAGGCGTACTGGGCAAGCATGTGCGTAAGCACGACGTTGATGTGTGCCTGGCAGCACCCCACTATTCCCTCCAGCTGAAGCTGTGAGTTCCCGAGACTGGGCCATATCATATCGTCAGGTTTCGGGTTTGGCGCCAGGGATCTGACGTGCGTCGCTGCCGCGTTCGCACCGTTCTCGTCCATCAGCAACTTGATCGCCAGGTACATCCTGGCCGAGTTTATCACCTCTCGCTCAATGGTTCCCCGCATGTCTTTGGCCTCAGCGATCCACCGTTGCGCGATTTTGCGTGCTTGCTGTTCGTCCGTGTCCCGGACACCCTCACTGGAGGCCACCTCGGGGGTTCCTATTTTGATGATCCGGGTCCCCAGGGCCTTGTCCACTGCCTCGCGGAAG
>CAZGRF010000590.1:0-2668 GCA_964527825.1 uncultured Pirellulales bacterium | reverse complement strand
GTTGTTATCACGCTTGTCGCCTATGTCTTGACGATAGGTGTCCTGTTGCTTTGGGTCTTTCTCTCCAAGCAGAAGCGTGTCCCTCGCACACTCAGGACAGCCGTGGGCATATCGTTGCGCACTCTACCTCCGTATCTATTGCTGTTGTTGGCCTGCCACCGGCTTGATGTCAGTGTGCTCCTTGCCTTCGCAGTCCTCGGATTCGGGCTTTGGGTACTTCTGGTGACAGGTACATTCGAGAGTCTCGCTGGTGCCATCGGTGTCCTTTACGTAGTCCAACAATGGATTCTCGGCTGGCCGGACCGGGAAGATTTCCTTCTCGAACCACCGTCACCTTGTGAGGGATCGGTAGGGCACCTTGACGAGCTGATTGGCGAGACGGGTATTGCCTCCAGTGCGTTACGTCCTGCGGGCACAGTGTCTATCGGCGGCAACGAGTTCTCCGCCCATTCGGACTTGGGCTATATCGACCGTGGTGCATCTGTCAGAGTGGTCGGCAGAGACGGGCCGTTGCTCGTCGTGCGTGGCATAGACGCGGCGCCTGCCGTCCAAGGTAATCGGTAGGGTGGTTCATCCCAAGCAGGTCTGCTCAAGTCAGGAGCCTCTGTTCCCACCACCTGAGGTAGTCTTCGTCAGAAATGCCGGGAGACAGGCCTCGAGACTGCATTTGTTGGGCGAGTGACTTGGCGCTCTGCTGTTGCCAGTACTCGATCACTTCCGGCGGCTCGGGCGTCTCGCCCTGGTCGCGGGTGGCTTCGACCCATTCATCAAGCTTGGCGCTGTGCTCGCGCAGGACTCTGCGATGGGCTTCATCTTCAACAAGGTTGTGCAGTTCGAATGGGTCTTGCTGCAGGTCGTAGAGCTCTTCGCGCGGCCGGGTCGGCGCCATGAAGCGGGCCTGTTCCGGCGTAAGCTTGCCTTGCTTGTTAAGGACCTGCAGCAGCGTCAAGACGGGATACTGTAGCTTCTTGTAGGCATTGAACTGCGTGTAAGGCCGGTCGGGGTAGTAGTTGCGAATGTACTTGTACCGCATGGAGCGTACGCAACGGATGCGGTCCACTGTCTCGTCGCAACGGTCACGTGCGGCAAAGACGTACCCACGGGCCTTTCGCCGGCGGCCCAGAAACGGGTAGCCCTGCAAGTGCTCGGGCATCTTGATTCCCACGGCGGACAGGCCCGTGGGAGCGAAATCGACGCTGCTGATAAGATCGTCTACGACCGTGCCCGGCTTGATCTGTCCCGGCCAGCGCACGATCAGCGGGATGCGGATGCCGCCCTCGTAGAGCCATTGCTTGCCGCGCACATGAGGCCGGCCGTGATCGCTGAAGTACATGACGATGGTGTTGTCCGCCAGGCCCTCTTTCTCCAGCCACGTCAGGGCGACGCCGATCTCGGTATCGAGCATCTGGATGGATTCGAGGTAGTCGGCCCAGTCCCGCCGGGCCACCGGATGGTCGGGGTAGTAAGGCGGCAGCTCCACCTTGTCCGGGTCGATGGGGTTTCGCTTGTCGCGCTTGAACTCACGATGGGTCAAGCTGAAGTTCACCTGGGCGAAGAAAGGCTGGTCCGGCCTGCGCTGCGACCAATCCGTGCCGTCGAAGGCGTCGGCCGGCGGCGTGAAGTTCCAGTCGGTTTTGCCGGGCTTCTTGTAGTTCAGGCCGTCGCAGTTGCAGACGAAGTAACCGGCTTGGCGGAAGTACTCCGTGATGACAACTACCGGCTCGGGCAAGCTGTATCCGTCGTCGCGGTGGCTGCGGTGGTTGTGCGCGCCGATGGCGGTCTGGTACATTCCCGTCATGAGTGCCGACCGCGAGGCCGAGCAGACCGGCCCCGTCACAAAAACACTGGTGTACCTGGCCCCTTCATTGGCGAGCTTGTCGAGCTGGGGTGTCTTGACTAGCGCGTTACCGTAGCAGCCCAGATCGGGCGAGGTATCCTCGGAGATCAACCACAGGATGTTGGGCCTTGTGTTCTTTCTGGCGGCTGTCTCCCTTCTTCGCGCGGCCACTTTCTTCTTGGCGGGCACCTCCACGCAACCCGGCAGCAAAGCGGCGGTCGCTGCGGTGCCCGCCGCCTTCAGGAAGTCACGCCGTTTCATGCTCGAACCTCCTTGCTCATGCCGGCCCAGTTGCATTCAACGAGCCCACCAGGTCGCTGAGCTTGGCAACTCCCATCCGTGCACAGTACTCTGCAATCCCGTTGACGACGCGTGTCGCGCAATCGGGGTCGATGAAACTGGCCGTCCCAACGGCCACCGCCGTAGCCCCGGCGATGATGAACTCGACGGCGTCGGCCGCCGTGCGAATCCCTCCTGATCCAAGCAGGGGGATGCCGGCCTCTTTGGCGACCTCGTTGTAGACCTTGTTGACGAGATAGACAGCGATGGGCTTGATGGCCGGTCCCGACAGGCCGCCGGTGCGATTGGCCAGTACCGGCCGGCGCGTCTCGATGTCGATGACCAGCGCGGTGAAGGTGTTGACCAGACTCAACGCATCGGCGCCACTCTCTACAGCCGCACGGGCCGTAGTACTGATGTCTGTCACTGCGGGAGTGAGCTTGACGATCAGGACCTTTGGGCCGCAAGCCAGCTTAACGGCGCGCGTGATCTCCAGAACCTGGGCCGGATCTGTCCCGAAGGTGATGCCACCTTTCTTGACGTTCGGGCAAC
>CAZGRF010000589.1:0-2675 GCA_964527825.1 uncultured Pirellulales bacterium | reverse complement strand
CGTGGACCTGCTGAACCGCTTCCTTGACACGCTCGATCCAATGCACGGCAAGCTCAGCCCGATCATGTTCCAGTTTGAGTACCTCAACAAGCAGAAGATGCCGTCGTTGGCGGCGTTCTTGGAGCGGTTAGATGCGTTCTTCGAGCAGGCACCAGCCGGTTTCCAGTACGCCGTCGAGACCCGCAATCCCAACTACCTCAAAGACGAGTTCCTCGACTTCTTGCGGGAACATGATCTTGGCTTCGTTCTCCTGGACGGCTACTACATGCCCCGGATTTCGGAAGTGGCCAGCAGGTTCGACATCCGGACAGCGCCGTTTTCGATCATCCGCCTCCTCGGCCCCGACCGGACCGGGATCGAGGAAATAGCTGGCGGCGAATGGAGTGAGATCGTCGAACCCAAGGATGACGGACTCCAGGCAACGGCCGACATCGTCAGGCAGAACCTGGAGGAGGACCTGGACACCTACGTCAACGTCAACAACCACTACGAGGGCTGTGCGCCGCTCACCATTGAGAGAGTCCTGAGGCTGCTGCGACCGGGGCGCGTGTCTCACGCCTATCCCCCATGAGCTGCAGTATCATCGCATCCTTCTCCCCCGAACCAGTGCTCTTGTCCCGGAGCATTGAAACGCCGGCGGCCTGTGAGGCAATTCCCGGCCTTTCCCCCGCGCTGAAAGACTGGTCCGGCCCGGAATGGACTGCAAATCACTCATTCGAGGCTTAGTCCAGCCCATTTGAAGCCTACAGTGGGTCATTCGAAGCTTCGAATCAGTCGTCGGAGGTTACAATTGCCTCTACCAAGCTCCCCCGTCGGTTCCGACGGGTCCAGCCTCGAGCCCAAGCCCCCTGCCACCATCACACAGGCCCGAAGCGTCCGATATGGCGCGTGGCGGACCAAAGACGCATCTCTTCCCAGAGGGGAGCCTGGCCTGACCTTGTCAAAAAGGCATCAGGGCCAACAGGGTTGGTGGAAGGGATCGCCCAAAGACCGCTGAGCGTTTTTGGTTTTCTTGCTAATCGCGCATGTTCTCGGAGCCGATAAGCCGGGTGAGGCGGGTGAGACGTGTATTCGCGCACCGGCGTTGACATCTGGCGAATAGAGTCTAGCCGGCCGCTGGGGCAAGGTACAGCGAAGAGGCTTTTAGCGAATACGCTAGCGTTAGCGGTTCCCGCGCCCACCGTCCGTAGGGCAGGTCACTCTGCGAGACCTGGGCAGCCAGAGAAGACCGCGAAATTGAAGGAGAACGTCATGCCCTTAGACAATGAAACGGCAGAGGGGAACAACCCCGAACCGAACGCCTACCCGAGCAAGCGATGGAAGGCTCATCTGTATCGTGTTGGCTCCCACCAAGAGGCCTTTGACGATCTTGAGGCTGGCGCAGATGAGGACGTCAGAAAGAAGATAGAGCCGTGGTTGTCGGCGGTGTTTCAGAGCGACTACCTGTCCCTACTCTTGGGTAGCGGTTTCACGAGAGGTATCGCCACCGCCGCAGGAACAGAAGCCTCCAGCATGGGCGATGGCAAGTTTGACGGAGATTTCGGCGAGCTAATCGCCAAGGCGGCAGAGGAGATCGCGAGAAGATCGGAACGAGGTGAGGCGAACTTCGAGGATCATCTTCGCGCGGCCCACGAGTTGCTCAGAGGTTTGGAGATACAGGGGGCTGGCACAGCCGCAGATTTGCGGGACAAGATAAGTGGCAAGCTCACTACCTTTCTCGAAGGCATTCTTGAGACAGAGCGTCTGCTCTGCGAGCCCCTTGGCAAGTATCCGGAGGTGACACCATCCCCTTGCGACCTGCTTGTTTCCTTCATGTTGAGTTTTGCGAGTCGCGCTGCATCGCGTGAGCGGCTGAATCTGTTCACAACCAACTATGACCGTCTGATTGAGTACGGATGTGATTTGGCAGGTCTGCATGTTATCGACCGGTTCGTTGGGGCGCTGATGCCCATCTTTCGTGCAGGACGTCTTAACCTCGACCTGCATTACAACCCGCCGGGCATTCGCGGAGAGCCACGATACATGGAAGGGGTCGTTCGCATGTTCAAACTGCACGGTTCCCTGGACTGGCGGCAGGAGGGAAAGCAGATCAGACGCTACGGCATTCCTTTCGGAGCCCCGCCGAACCACTCCGACATACCAAGAGAGATGGTCGATTCGGTCATGATCTATCCCAATGCGGCCAAGGACATGGAGACTTCTGAGTATCCCTACGCAGAACTGTTCCGAGACTTCGCGGCTGCGATCTGCCGACCCAACTCGGCGTTGGTGACCTATGGCTATGGGTTTGGCGATGAACACATCAACCGCGTTATCCGTGATATGCTGACGATTCCCTCTACCCATCTCGTGATTATCTCATACGACGACCCAGGCGGGCGAATTGAACGTTTCTGCAACGGAGCCGGCCATGAGCCTCAAGTCTCTCTCCTGATCGGCCGCCATTTTGGCAATCTGCCAGACTTGGTCAGAGACTACTTGCCTAAAGCGGGCATCGATTTGATTTCGGCGAGAAGGACGGAACTACTGAGAAGGCGAGAGGGCGATCTACTGCAACAGGATCGCAACAGACTGGGTACAGAGCAGGTGAGGCAGGAAGGCGTATCAGATGACATCACCGGTTGAACAAGTTGGGGCCCTGACTATTGGAACGGTGGAATTCGTCTCTCCAACTG
>CAZGRF010000588.1:0-2675 GCA_964527825.1 uncultured Pirellulales bacterium | reverse complement strand
TTCGCATCAGGCGAAGGCCGTACTCGTACTTGGCCGCCAGATCGGTCGGGTAGTTCTCCATGCAAAGACGGTAATGCTCCACCTCCACCTGATTGAGGGTCTCGATCAGCTCCTGGACCCTGTTCTTGGCCTGAACATCTCTCGGGCGGGTCTCAAGCTGTCTCCTGGCGAGCCGGAGTCTGCGCTTCGTTTGCTTGATTCTCAGCAGGCCGGCCCGCTCCTTGTACCGGAAATCCTTGTGGCTTTCGTAGGCGTTCTCCAGCAATTGGATCGCTTCATCCTCCGACTCGTCCTGCTGCAGATCTGCCAGGGCTTCGGCCAGATCGAAGACGTGCTTGGGCAGGTCGGGGTCCTGAGAGTACGCCTTCCGGGCGTCTTCCACAGCCGTGATGCGGTAGTCCTGTGTCTTGACCACCCGATCCTGAGCGTAGAGCTTGGCTTGCGTCTCGCGATCGCGGATAGACTGACGGAAATCGCCATCGACAGCGTACTTGCCCTTGGCCATCGTCAGCTCGGCGGAGAGATTCTTGAACTCATCCGTCAGTTCCTTGTCGTCGGGCTTCATCCGCAGGGCACGCTGGCAGGCTGCCACCGCCTTGTCGAACTGGTCCAGCGCCACATACGAATCCTTCAAGAATACGTAGGTCTGCAGGGATGGTTTCTCCAAAGCATTATTCGTCTGAAAGATCAAATTGGCGATCCAGTGGGCCGTCTTCAGGTAGCCACCATCGATGGCCCCCTTGAGCATGGCCTCGGCGTAGGGCAGATGGTCGGGGTCTTTCGCAAAGAGATACTCAGCGTTGAGCATCTGCTCCAGGGGAGTCTTGCCCCGCAGGCGTTTGACCCGCTCGACCATGGTAGGCTTCTTGCCGCCCCGGCCGCGCCGCTGCAGGCCCAGCTCCACCAGCGGCAGATGGCCTTCCTCAAGTGCATCCGGAGCGCGACGCAGACCACCAAGGTACATTTCGATAGCGTAATCGTAGTTCTTGCTCTCGGCCGCCTTCCATGCCTTGTCAAAGAACGCCTTCGCCTCTTCCAGGTCAGGATTCCTGTATGGGCGCGGCATTGGGTCCTGCGGTCCGGGCGGATCGGTACGGCTCTCCGGATCGGTACGAACCTGCTGGGGCCTGCCCATGCCAAGCCCCGGCGAGGTGGTTGCAGATCGCTGCAGAGCAGCACGCCTCTTCACCCCAAGCATCGTCGCGAAGCGCTTCAACTCAGCGACAAGTGCGTCATCGTCCGGCTTTAGCGCCACGGCCCGCCGGCACGCGGCAAACGCACGCTCGGTCTGCCCGACGGCCTCATACGAATCCTTCAGCAGAGTATAGAGAGGCAATGCGGGCTTCTTCGCCTTGTTGTTGGCCAAGAACATCAGGTCGGCTATCCACCTGACGGTTTCCGGGTACGGTCCCGCGACCGCTGCGCGCAGTAACGCCTCTCCGTAGGAAAGCTGTTCGGGGTCCTTCGCCAGGAGATACTCGGCGTTCAGCATCTTCTCAAGCGGCGTATCACCCTGATCCAGACGTTGGCGGACCTCTTCGGCAGCGGGCTTGGCGCCACCGCGTTCGAGTCGGCGCAGGGCCAACACGCGCAGCTCTATGTGGCCGCCCTCAACCGCATCGGGAGACTGGCGAAGTCCCTCGATGTACGCATCGATGGCGCGATCGAAATCACCCGCTTCCGAGGCCTGGCGAGCTCGTTCGAAGTGGGCCTTGGCATGCACGTGCGCTTGGGCATCCGGTTCCGGCATAGTGGTAAGTGGATCATCACCTCAATTGATGTATCACCAATCTATCCTAATAGTCGGCTCAATCCTGTCAACGAATAAATCCTTGTATGCGCGGTGGGCCCCTGTTATAAAGGCCGCGTGCCGGTTACCCAGCTCTGACCGGTTGGATCAACTATCCACAAAGTGCCCTTGATGGAGAGAATGGCATGAAAACCGCTCTCGAACAGTACGATCCTCAGATCTATGAGTTGATACGACAAGAAGAGGCGCGGCAAAGCGGCTCGATCCGCCTGATACCGTCCGAAAACTACGTCTCGCGCGCGGTGATGATGGCCAGCTCAAGCTGCCTGACCAACAAGTACGCGGAGGGCTATCCCGGCAAGCGCTACTACGAGGGACAGCAGGTCACCGACCTGATCGAGAAGCTGGCCCAAGACCGGGCCAAGAAGCTCTTCAAGGCCGACCATGCCAATGTCCAGCCCTACTCCGGGTCCGTGGCGAATCTGGCGGCCTACGCCGCTCTTATCAAGCCGGGCGACACGATCATGGGAATGTCGCTCAGCCACGGGGGCCATCTGACGCACGGCTGGAAGGTCTCTCTGACGAGCAAGTTCTACAACTCGGTTCCCTACGAGGTGAACACCGAGACCGGACGGCTCGACTACGACATGATTCGCGATCTGGCCAAGAAACATCGACCCCAGATTATCATCTCGGGGGCCACGGCCTATCCGCGGATCATCGATTTTGACATCTTCGGAGACATCGCCAAAGAAGTCGGAGCATACCTGATCAGCGACATCGCCCATATCGCGGGGCTGGTCGTCGCGGGCATTCACCCGAGCCCTGTACCGTACGCCGACGTGGTTTCCACCACGACGCACAAGACACTGCGCGGCCCGCGCGGCGGCATGTTGCTGTGCAAGGCCGAGCTTGCCAACAAGGT
>CAZGRF010000587.1:0-2694 GCA_964527825.1 uncultured Pirellulales bacterium | reverse complement strand
CATCAGCAGGGCGATGGCAGCGGCGGGGAAGGTCACCACCCAGACATTGACCTGGATATAGGCGTAGCCGTCGGAGACGAGGCGGCCCAGGCTGGCTGTGGGCGCGGGGAGTCCGAAGCCGACGAAGCCGAGCGCCGCTTCCGCAAATATGGCGAACGGGATGCCGAACGTGAGAGCAACGATCACGGGCCCCAACGTATTCGGCAGCATGTGGCGCGTCACGATCCGGAGGTTACTGGCCCCAAGAGCGCGGGCAGCCTGGACATAGTCGCGCTCGGCCAGCGACAGCATCTGGCCCCGTATCAGCCGGGCAATCGTGACCCAGTTGACCATGGCGATCGCCAGCATGATCTGAAGGCGGGGATTGCCGAGCACCGGCCAGTCGCGCCCGTAGAGAACGGAGCGCATGAGGATGATAAGGAGCAGATCGGGGAAAGCGTAGGTAATATCGGTCAACCGCATCAATATGTTGTCGCTGAAGCGACCACCCAGGGCGGCGCTGGCCCCCACAATCACGCCGACAAAGAGGACTATGACCTGCGTCCCCAGTCCTATCTGAAGCGATATCTCAATACTCGTCAGCACACGACTCCAGTTGTCACGCCCCAGATTGTCGGTGCCGAAGAAATGCGTCCAGGATGGCCCTTCCTGCAGATGCTGGTAATCCTGGTCCTGGTAGGGATCATACCGTCGCAACGCGTTCGTGTAGTGAGCCGTGATTACCAGGGCCACCACCAGCAGTAAGACAACGAGAGCTGCCATAGCGAGCCTGTTGCGCCTCAGGCGGCGAAATGCGTCCGACCACAGGCCGCGCTCGCGCCTCGGCGGCTCCCAACCTACCTCCGGCAACTCCACCTTCTCTAGTTCTCTCATCTGTAGCGAATCCGCGGGTCAAAGACAGCGTAGAGGATGTCTACGGCTAGGTTGGCAAAGGCAACCACCGCCGTATAGAAGAGAGTCGAACCCATGATCATCGCATAGTCGCGACGGAGGACGGCATCGACAAACGCCCTTCCCACTCCCGGAATCGAGAAGATGTTCTCGACGATAAAGGAGCCGGTAACCAAGGCGGCGGCGATCGGCCCCATTACCGTCAGAACCGGGATCATGGCGTTCTTGACGGCGTGCCGGACGATGACAACATGTCCGGTCAACCCTTTGGCGCGAGCGGTGCGGATGTAGTCCTGGTTCAACACCTCCAGCATGCTCGCCCTGGTGACGCGCGCGATGTAGGCAGCGGGCAACATGCTCACAGAGAGCACCGGAAGCAGCATCTTCTTGATCTCCCAGGCGCCGGGGTCCAGAGCATCGCTGAACTGCGTGGGGCCACCCCAGCCCAGGATATGGAACCAGCCCAGCTTGACAGCGAAGATGACTATGAGGAAGGAAGCCAGCACGAAGTTCGGCAGGCTGGCTCCTGCGGTGGCGAAGAAAACGCCGACGTAGTCGAAAAACCCGTTGTGGTTGAGCGCCGAGACGATGCCCAGCACGACACCAACGACCGCCGCCACAATGAACGCAAGCACGCCCAATTGGGCCGTCACGAAGAAGCCGTCGCGGATGAGCTGCCCTACGTCGCGGTCACCCCGGAACGAAAGGCCGAAGTCGAAGTGGAGGATGTTCCAGAGGTAGGTGAGATATTGACGCCATAACGGCTCGTCCAAACTATAGCGCCGGTTCAGCGCTTCCATGATGGGGGCCGGGAGGGCCTTCTCCTGAGTAAACGGGCCTCCGGGCACGGCGTGCATGAGAAAAAAGGTGATGGTGGCCACCGCCCAGAGCACCGGGATCAGCCACAAGACACGTCGAATGACATAGCCGGTCATGGAAACGAGACAGCATGGGGCCCGCCGGAGCAGGCCCCATGCCCCTCCCAGTCTCTGACTATCGCTCGCGCAGCTTTACTGCGCTTTCACAAACCAACACTCAGGACACCAGTTGCCCGGCATCGCAGCGTCGAGGGAGCCGTTGGCCTCCACCCCGCCGATCTTGGAGTTCACCAGGTACGGCATGGCAGTCTGGTAGACAGGAGCCGCGCCGCAGAGCCTGGTGACGATCAGGGTCTCCGCCTCCTCAAGCAGCTTGATGCGCGCGTCGTTGTCCGTCTCCGTGCTCGCTGCCTTCAGCTTGGCGTCGATGTCGGGGTCGCTGCAATCATACTTGTTGTTGCCGCCACCGGTGTCGAAGAGGCCGATCAGCGGGTTCTCGGGGTCGGGGTAGTCGATCTGCCAGCCGCCCATGAACAGCTCGAAGTTCTCGGAGTTGAAAGTCTGGGACCTAGTCTTGGCGTCGACAGTCACTATCTCCACATCGATGCCGAGGGTCTCCTTCCAAGCCTTCTGGAGGAACTCCACCTCGGCCTTGCGGTCCGGCCTGTCGAGCGAGACGATCTTCAGGGTCGGGAAACCCTGGCCATCCGGGTAGCCGGCGTCGGCCAGGGCCGTCTTCGCTGCCTCCGGGTCGTAGCCGATGATGTCCTCAAAGGCCGCGTTGCCCTGGAAGCCGGGTATACCCTCGACAAGCCAGTAGTTCGCGGCAACGTAGGCGTCGTTGTAGACCACCTTGACCAGCGTGTCCCGGTCGATGGCCCGTGACAGGGCTAGCCGCACGTTGAAGTCCTTCAAGACTTCGTTCTTCAGCTGCATCTCGACCGCCCAGATGCGTCCGGCAGAGACCTTCAAGTACTGGCTCTCC
>CAZGRF010000586.1:0-2699 GCA_964527825.1 uncultured Pirellulales bacterium | reverse complement strand
GCGACAGGCCATCGCCACCGCGGGACGTGTGCCGGAGTTGGTCCTGCATCTGGCTGCGCTGGCCGGCGGCAGTCCGGGAGCGCTGCTCGCCCTGGGATTGTTCCGGCACAAGACGAGAAAAGTCTCCTTCAAGCTCGTGTTCGTTGGGATCGTGCTGGTGCAAGTCGCGTTCGTGTACAGCTATTGGCGTTTGGTGCTGCGCGTCCCGTAGATGAAGACGTTTCCGCAAGACATCCGATTCCGCGAGCCGTGGCGCAGCTACCAGCAGCGCGTGCTGTCCGAGCTGAAGGCCCGCGCCTGGCGGTAGCATCACACAGGATGACATACGGCATTAGGGCTTCTGTTGATCCGCAGCCGGTGAGCCAAGGATGCTGGGGGTTTTGGTGCGGAAGTATTTGAGCCAGCCGCTGATGAGCATGTCGGTGCCGTCGGCGGATCGTTCGTACTGGTCGATGGTCTTGCCCCAGTAGAAGCCGAGATAGCCATCGCTGAGCGGGCGCGCGCCGTCGATGAATGCGTCCAGGCCTGCCGCGTCGCATTGCAGGGCCGCCGTCTCCTCAATGACGATGGGCTTGCTGATATCGTAGGCTTTCAGCGCAGTCAAAGCCTTATCGACCTCGCCGGCTTTGGGGTAGAAGTGAACGCTGACGAAATCGAGATTGGCGCTGACCGGCTCGGAGTAGAACAGCGGCCTGGCTTGAGGGAATTCGTAAACCCAGGGGATGACGCCCACCGTGACCATGTGGCGGTTGTCGTGTTTGCGGATCGCACCGACGAGCTTGGCGACCCACGTCTTGGCGACCTCCTGCCTCGTGCGTCCGGCCAAGTCCAAGGCGATGCGCTGCACGAAGTAGCTGCCGGCGAACTCGCCGGCCAGCCAGTCGGTCTCGACCTTCTCGGCGCCGGGCAAGATCGGTTCATTCATCAGGTCGTAGCAGAAAATCGCGTCACTGCCCGCACACACCTTGGCAACCGCCTCCCAGAACGCCGCTTGGACGTCCCAGCGCTCGGCCTCGCTCAGCGCATCGTACCAAGGCGGCACATCTTGCTTGTGATAGCAGCCCAAACCGGTGATATCGAGGTAGAGTCCGGTCCGCTCGGCCAGCTTGACGAGCCGGCCAAGCTGCGCCAGTGCCACCTCGTTCGGCTCGCGGGGCGTTTCCATGAACCGGCCCGTCTGCAGGTGGATGCGAACCGTGTTGGCACCGAGTGACTTCATCTCGTTGAAGTCTTCCACCACGGTCGGCCATTCGTCGAGCCAGTAGTCTTCGAGCAGCCGCCCAGGAACATCGTGGTCGTAATTGAAACCCCAGGCAACGAACCTCTCGCCCGAATCGGCCGCGACGAAATGCGTCCCGTCCTTGCCTGGGCAGATGCGGTGTAGAGACGCAACATCTTGCGTCTCCGCGGTGCTGGCCTGGCACCAAGTCGTCGGCAAAGCCAATGCCATCAGCAGGATCAGCAGCGTTCTTGCATCATGCTGTTTCATGTTCGCATTTCCATTTCTCGGCACGAGCGAGACGCAAGATGTTGCGTCCCTACGATGGGCCTGTGACAGACACGCCCATGTCTCTGAGCAGACCGTCGGCTAACTCGTACCTCCATCCGTGTATCGCAAGCTCCTGACCTCGTCGCCAAGCCTCCTGCACTGTATCCGTGCCACTGACGTTCGTGACCTGCTCTATGACATTCAACTCGCACAGCTTCCGCCAGCGCTGGGTCTCGTCACCGATCTCGTCGAGCACGTCACGATGCCTGCGGATCAACTCGCGAGCGGAGCGCAGCCAGTCGTCCACCGGGCCTGAGGTCTTGTCGAATAGTGCGGCGTGCAGACCGCCGCAACCGTAGTGCCCACAAACGATGATGTGCGCCACTTTCAAGTGCTCAACGGCATACTGCAGGACCGACAGACAATTCAGATCAGAGTGCACCACGAGGTTGGCGATGTTGCGATGGACGAACAGCTCGCCAGGCCCCAAGCCCACGATCTGGCCGGCCGGGACGCGACTGTCCGAGCAGCCAATCCACAAATACGCGGGCGATTGCCCTTGGCACTGCCGGGAGAAAAACGAGGCATCCCGGGACGCGACGCCCTGCGCCCACCGCCGATTGCCGTCAAAAAGGTCGTGCAGTCTTCCCATAAGGCCACCTCGCGATTCACTGACTTGTACACACTGCACCGCAGACCGGAGTGTATCGGCAGAGGCGGTGGGAATCAAGCGGCAGTCGATTGGGGTAAGCAGGCAGGGCTTAGCCCTTGTCGATGTACTTCCGGTGGTCGGCCATGAAGCTCTTGTAGGTCTGGTAGTGCTGGGTGTCCTCGTAGGCAACCGGCTGTATGGGAGCGTGATCGAAGCTGTAGATGGTTGCGCCGGGGCAGGCCAAGAGAATCGGCGAGTGCGTGGCGATGATGAACTGCGCACGGCCGGCGGCACCGATCTCGGCCAGTAGCTTCAGCAGGTCGATCTGCGTCTTGGGCGACAGCGCCGTCTCCGGCTCGTCGAGCAGATAGAGCCCCTTGATCCGGTAGCGAGCTTTGAAGAAGGACATGATCGACTGGCCGTGAGACTGTGTCAGCAATGACTTGCCGCCAAAGTAGTCGAGCTGGCCGGGATCGGCGGCGGCCCAGGCGTCCAGCGTGCGCGCGAAGTCCTGGAAGACGGAGGAGGCGAAGAACGAACCGGGTACAGGGCCCTCGG
>CAZGRF010000585.1:0-2705 GCA_964527825.1 uncultured Pirellulales bacterium | reverse complement strand
ACAGCGGGATCAGCTATGAAGGCGACCTGCTCGATCTGGCGCTGGCCTGCGGGGTGGTCGAACGCAGCGGCGCCTGGCTCAACTACGGTGACGCCCGGCTCGGCCAGGGACGTGACAACGCCAAGAAGTATCTCGCGGAGAATCCCGATTTGTGCAAGGAAATAGAGAATAAGACCCTCACGGCCAAGGGAGTGGCTGATGCATAAGAGAATAGACGTACTGAGTGGAGCCGGACGACGGTGCATGGGACTCACCCGGCCGGCTTCGTGACGGGAATGATGGTTCTGGTATGCAAAGCGCCAAGCAAATCCGAAGCGGGTTCATCGATTTCTTCCGGGACAAGAAACACACGTTCGTCCCGAGCTCACCGCTGGTGCCGCATGGTGACGACACGCTGCTGTTCACCAACGCCGGCATGAACCAGTTCAAGGACATCTTCGTGGGGTTGACGCCGCCGCCGTGGCCGCGCGCCGTCAACAGCCAGAAGTGCCTGCGCGTCAGCGGTAAGCACAACGATCTCGAAGAGGTCGGCAAGGACACGTACCACCATACGTTCTTCGAGATGCTGGGCAACTGGTCGTTTGACGATTACTTCAAGGCCGAGTCTATCGAATGGGCCTGGGAGCTGCTGACGAAGGTCTGGGGCATCGATCCCGATCACCTCTGGGCGACGGTGTTCGCGGGCGACGAAGCCGATGGACTGCCGCGGGACGACGAGGCGGCCCAGCTCTGGACAAAGGTCACGCCGATCGCGCCGCAGCGCGTGCTGGCCTTCGGCAGGAAGGACAATTTCTGGGAGATGGGCGACGCTGGCCCGTGCGGCCCGTGCAGCGAGCTTCACATCGACCTCGGCCCGGATGCCTGCGACCGAAAGGGCGTGCCAGACCATCAGTGCCACGTCAACGGCGACTGCGCCCGATACATCGAGCTATGGAACCTGGTCTTCATCCAGTACAACCGTCAATCGTCAGGCCGGCTCGCGCCGCTGGCGGCCCACTACGTCGATACCGGCGCAGGCCTGGAGAGAGTGACCGCGGTGCTGCAGAAGCAACGCAGCAACTACGACACCGACCTGTTCATGCCGATCATCAACTGCACGAGCGAACTGAGCGGCCACAAGTATACCTCGCAGCTCGGCAACAAGACCGACAATGCGTTTCGCGTCATCGCCGACCATGCTCGCACGCTCGTGTTCGCCATCACCGACGGCGCGACGCCCTCCAACGACGGCCGGGGCTACGTCATCCGCCGCATCCTGCGCCGAGCCTCGCGCTTCGGCCGAGAGCTAGACCTGCACGAACCATTCTTGTACCGGCTGATCCCTGTCGTCATCGAGGTCCTGGGCGAGGCCTTCCCGGAGATCCGAGACCGGGCTGAGCATGTCTCGACCGTGGTCGAAGCCGAGGAGGCGAGTTTCGGCCGAACGCTCGACCGCGGTCTGGAGATCTTCACCGGCGCCGCCGAGCGCGCGGGCAAGGGCGCGGACAAGACCATCAGCGGCGACGACGCTTTCCAGCTCTATGACACGTATGGCTTTCCGCTCGACCTGACGCAACTCATGGCGCAGGAGAGAGGCCTGAAGGTAGACACGAGCCGCTTTGCCGAATTGATGGAGCAGCAGCGGCAGCGCGCCCGCGCGGCGCAGAAGAGCGATTCACTACTGGCCAATCTCACCGACAGCGAATTGCCCATGACCGAAGATGCGCACAAGTATCATGCGGATAGCTGTGAGGGCACGCTCCTCGGCTGGATCGACGCCGAGGGTTTCAAGAAGGCCGGGCAAATCCCCGCCAACGCTGAGGTGGGTTTGATCCTCGATAGGACGTGCTTCTACGCCGAAGCCGGCGGCCAGGTCGGTGACTGCGGCCTGGTAATCGCCAACGATAGCGAGTTCGTCGTCGAGAACACGACACGCATCGCCAACTGCGTTGTCCACAGGGGCAAGCTTGCCAAGGGCGCGCTCAGTGCGGGCCAGGCGGTCACCGCAGCGGTTAGCAAAGACCGCAACGCCATCAAGAAGAACCATACCGCTACGCACCTCCTCCAATGGGCCCTCCAACAGGTGTTGGGCAAGTCGGTCTCGCAGCAGGGCAGCTACGTCGGGCCCGACTACCTGCGTTTCGACTTCACCTACCCCAAGGCGCCGACCAAAGAGGAGCTCAAGCGCGTCGAACAGCTCGTGCGAGAGAAGATCGCGGCCGACCTGCCGGTGGTCTGGACCGTGATGCCCAAAGACGAAGCGCAGAAGCTCGGCGCGATGGCGCTGTTCGGCGAGAAGTACGGCAGCGAGGTTCGCGTCGTCGCCGTGGGTGCCGACGGCAAGGACAAACTGGGCGAGGCGTTCAGCCGGGAGTTCTGCGGCGGCACGCACGTGGACCGGCTCGGCGTGATCGGCGGGCTCAAGATCGCCAAGGAAGAGAGTATCTCGGCCGGCGTGCGCCGCATCACGGCACTGACCGGCACGAAACTGAACGAGCTGCTCGAACAGGCCGGCGACATCGTCGATCAGCTCTCAACTCAGCTCCAGGTCCCGGCCGACAAGCTCTCCGAGCGCGTGTCACAACTGCTGGAAGACAACAAGAAACTCGCTAAAGAGCTCAAGGCCGCCTCGAAAGCTGGCGGGCCAGACACCATCAGCGAGGCAAGAGAGTTGCTCGAAGCCTGCGAAAAAGTCGGGGATGCATCGATTTTTGTCGGACGCTTGT
>CAZGRF010000584.1:0-2715 GCA_964527825.1 uncultured Pirellulales bacterium | reverse complement strand
CTACAACGGAACCGCGTGGGCAGACTCCGGCCATTCTACATCGCTGGACGCTTTGCGCTTCAGGGGAACTTCAATTCCTTTGCATGCTCGCCCAGTCAGAGAAGTTGTTGTACGTCGCCGCCGCAGCAATCAGCTTGGCCTGATTGCCCGTTTGGATTCCGTCTGCAAGACTCCGAAGCGATCCGGTGTAATCCTCTCTGAATCGACGCTGAAATTCAGGATGAACCTGCTGCAAATACGTGTCCTCCACGAGTTCTGCCTCAGTCACAGATGCTTGAAGAAGCTGTATGACATCTGATTCGTCCTTCCGCGCCAATTGCGTAACGCCGCCGGATCGACTAATAATCTTCAGCGCCTCATAAGAGGCGCGCCTGGAATTGGCGAAGTGTGGATCAGTGTGCGTATCGGGACTGTCACGTCCTCCGCCAAGGCTCATCACCGCATAGTAGGGCCAAACAGCGGCCGTGGCCGTGGCGACTACCTCACCAAGGCAGAGCCAACTTGCGAATCCATGCTCGGTCGCGTATCGCCAATTGAAGTAAGGTGAAGCCACGAAGACCGAGGCAAGGGAGTAGATGGTGAGCACCCCAAGAGCCATATTCGTGAGCGTCTTCCTCATAGCAAGTTCCCTTCTCAATTGCTGGGATGGAATTCTGCGGACACCTTGCTCATCTCGCGCTCGAACCGATCGCGCCCTGCCCTTGCATCCGCAGATTCGCGCCAATCAGTGCGTGCCACGCGTTCTTGGGAATCCACCGTGCAGCTCTTTCCCTTCGCAATGCTTCCGTTCTGTCTGCTTATCGGCGGGAAAGAACGACGTGCTAAGGAGAAAGCGAAAAAAGTGGCGTTGGCCCCAACCAATGACGCCTCACGGCACCACTACAAACAGGCGAAACAAAGCCGATTTGTGCGTTTCGTGGCAAGGAATGAAGGGCACAGACGACCATAGAAGCAGGTCGGCAGATAGATTGCGCTCAGCGTGGCCGTTCGATGTGCGTTTGGGCGAATGATTATTCGACCCGACAGGCGGTGTTGCGGACGCGGGTGGTTGTGTTTGACAGTCAGGGGCGAACCGGGCTATCGTATACAGGCGTACGGCCGGGCTCACGGGAAGCCACGGCCGGTGGGTGCGGTGAAGGCGGACTATGAGAACAGTGCTGATTGTCGAAGACGAACCCGCGATGCTGCGGGGGCTCAAGGACAATTTCAAGGCGAAGGGCTACTACGTCCTGACCGCGGTGGACGGCAAACAGGGCCTGGAGAGTGCGCTCATGGAGAAACCCGACCTGATCGTGCTCGACATCATGCTGCCGGAGCTCAACGGCTACGAGGTCTGCTCGCACGTCCGCGAGCGCGGGCTGGAAATGCCGATCATCATGCTCACCGCCAAAGACCAGGAAGAGGACATCGTCCTGGGCTTGAACCTCGGGGCCGACGACTACGTGACCAAGCCTTTTAGCATCAAGGAACTGATGGCCCGGGCGGAGGCGTTCCTGCGACGCCGCAAGGGCACGGAGCCGCAGGTCTACGAGTTCGCCGACTGTCGGCTCGATGTTCCAGCCCGCAGGTTCCAGCGCCGCGGCGCGGAAGTCGCGCTCACCCCCGGCGAATTCAAGATGCTCCATTTGTTCGTGCGCAAGAGCGGCTGTCCCCTCACCCAGGAGGAGATCCGCACCACCGTCTGGGGCTACTCGCAGTTCATTACCTTGCGGGACATCGACAGGACCGTCGCCAGTCTGCGGGCCAAGGTGGAACCCGACCCGGACCGGCCCCAGTACATCCACGTGATTCCCAACATCGGATACAGATTTCAGGTGCCTCAGATCGATGGAAACAGTGCTCATAGTTGAAGATGACGCGACGATGCTGCGGGGCTTGAAGGACAACTTCGAGTTCCAAGGCTACCACGTCCTGACCGCCGAGGACGGCGAAGAAGGTCTCAACACGGCCCTCAACGCCAAGCCGGATATCATCGTTCTCGACCTGATGTTGCCCAAGATCAACGGCTACGAAGTTTGCCGGCTGATCCGCAAAGAGAAGCTCGACATGCCCATCATCATGCTCACGGCCAAGAGCGAGGAATCGGACGTCGTGCTCGGTTTGAATCTCGGCGCCGATGACTATGTCACCAAGCCGTTCAGCATCAAGGAACTGCTGGCGCGCGTCGAAGCCCTGCTACGCCGGACCCGGCAGAACACGCCGGAGGTCTACACGTTCGGCGATTGTGAGCTGGACATGCCCGCGCGGCGGCTGACGCGCAACGGCCAGGAGATCAAGCTCTCACCGAAGGAATTCAAACTGCTCGTGCTGTTCGCGAAGCACCCCGGACGCGCGCTGAGTCGCGATGAAATTCTCAACCTCGTCTGGGGCTATGATTCCTATGTCGGCCCGCGCACGGTTGACCGGTTCGTCACGACGCTGCGCAACAAGGTCGAGCCCGACCCTCACAGTCCGATCTTCATCCACACCGTCCGCGAACTCGGCTACAAGTTCGAGCCGCCGCAATAGGGAAAAATGGAGCACACCGGCTGCGGCAACTGAGTGGGCGGAGCCCTCTGGGCAAGCAGCGCAGTAGTCGACAGTCAATCACCAATGATCGATCATCAATTGCGCAGCTCGTCTTCCAGCGTATCCAGGCCCATGATGACGTCGTGCATGAACACGCGTCGGCCGCTCGGCGTGTCGGTAGCCGCATACGTTTGCCCGCGCTGCGGA
>CAZGRF010000583.1:0-2717 GCA_964527825.1 uncultured Pirellulales bacterium | reverse complement strand
GCATGCCAAGGTGTTGAGGTTGGACGAAGATGGCCGATTGAGGTAGACTCGTCGGTGTTAGGGGCCGGATTCTTTGATAGTGAATCAGGGTATTCCGGCTGAATAGATTGGTTGTACCCAGAGCCATCGTGAATGGGGCCGTCCAAACAGGGCGGCCTTTCTGTTTGCGCAGGACGAAGAGTCTGGTAAGGTAGTCAGGACCATTCTGAGAAAGGAATGGCCCGGCCACAAAGCTGCGCTCGGAGTGCATCCTTTGGGTCGGGCCTACCACTAGGGTATGGCTATTGTAACCGACTTTGGATGCGATGTCCAGACGTACGCAGACGAGTTCGACCGGCTGTGTTTTCCGCGCCCGAAGGTGTGTCTGCACTGCCAGGCCGTCGATGCGTTCGTCGGCCACGGATACTATCCACGCAAGCCCCTCGATCAACAGCAGGCTTACTCGATCCGGGTCAAGCGCTGGCTGTGCAAGGCGTGTCGTCGTACGGTCTCCCTCCTGCCCAGTTTCCTGCTGAGTTTTCGACACTATCTGCTGGAGGTGGTCCAACAGGTGGTCGTGAACCGCTTCGAGGACGACGCCTCGTGGAAGCAGGTCTTGCAGCGCTGCACCTGGCTAGATGCGCCGTCGGAGCGCACGGTCAAGCGCTGGTGCCGGTCGTTCGCCGCACACGCCCCGATCTGGCTGGCGGCTGTGCAGCAGACGTTGTCCTTGCACGACGCGGCGCTGCCCTGGCTCGACGCCTTGGGCGAGCCGACCGAGCCACGCCACGTAGCGGGAGCACTGCTGCGAGCGGCGACCCATCTGCTGGCCTGGGCCAAGACGCGCTGGTCAGACGTGCTCTCCTATGGCCTGAATGATCGGCTGCGCTTCTTATGGCTGTGGGGCCACGGCAGAGGCCTGGGACGCCTGGTCTGACCCACACACTTTGCGGTCTAGGCACGGCGGCCTGGATGCGGTATGCTGGGTGCGAGCCTGAAACAGCTCGAAAATCCAACCAGGAGCTACCGCATGAACACAAAAACGCCGTCCGAGACAGATTCTTATGACCTGAACACCGAGATCGCGCTGTTCAGGTATGGCCTGATCGCGCAACTGGTCCACGACCCGCCTCCCGGTGGTCAGCAGGAGCAGCGCTTGCGCGAGATCGCGGCCAAGACCTATCACATTCCCGGTTCCACCCGCACGAGCGTCAGCGTGACCACCCTGCGCCGCTATCTCCACGCCTATCGAGAGGGCGGCTTCGACGCCCTACGCCCCAATTCGCGGGCCGACAAAGGAACGCCGCGCGCCTTCCCCCAGGAGGTGCTCGATAAAGCTATCGCCCTGCGAGAAGAGCAGCCCGCACGCACGACGCAGACTCTGGTCGACATCCTGGCACGCGATGAGAGCCTGGACCTGGATCGTCCCGTCAACGTCCACACCTTGACCTCTCACCTGCGCTGGCGGGGCAAGACCCGTCGTCTACTCAGACAGAATGTTAAAGTTCATCGCCGCTTCGAGCGCCCTCGCGTCAACGATTTGTGGCAGGGAGATGCCATGTTCGGTCCCTGGCTTCCCGACCCCGACCGGCCGGGGAAGAAACGCCGCGCCCACCTGTTCTGCTTCATCGACGATCACAGTCGCCTGGTGCCCTTCGCCCAGTTCTTCTTCGACGAAGCCTTGCCGCGCATGGAGCGTGTGCTCAAGGTGGGCATCCTGCGCCGCGGGCTGCCCAAGGCGATCTATGTCGACAACGGCCTGGTCTATTCCTCCACCCAGTTCGGTGCTGCTTGCGCCACGCTCGGCATCCAGCGCATCCACGCCGCGCCGTACTCGCCACAGGGCAAAGGCAAGCAGGAGCGCTTTTTCGAAACCTTGCGCGCCCAGTTCCTGCCCGAGGTCGAAGCCTCCGACATCGCCACTCTCTCTGATCTCAACGAATCGCTGTGGGCCTGGATCGAGTGCGTCTATCATCATCACACCCACAGTGAGACCAAGCAGACGCCCCTGGAGCGCTTCACCGCCGGACTCGAGCACGTCCGCTCTGCCGATCCCGAAACCCTGCGCCTGGCCTTCCTATGGCGCGAGAAACGCAAGGTGCGCCGCAATGCCACCATCTCCTTGCAAAGCAACGTCTACCAGGTCGATCCCGCTCTGGCCGGGCGCACGCTCACCCTGCACTATGACCCGTTCGACCTTAGCCACGTCGAGCTCTATCTCGAGGATCGGCACCTGGGTACCGCGACCGTGACCGTCCAAAAGCGCCAGCGGCATCTCCAGGTTGAACGTCTCGTCACCGACCCGCCTCAACCCGATCCCAAGCCCTCATCTTCTCTCGATTTCCTGGCCGCTTTGCGGGAAGAGTATCGTACCCAGCGGCAACAGGAACTCGGACAGCTCCATTTCTCCCGTCTCGACGATGATGACGATGTCGATCCCGATCAATCTACTCCACAGGAGGCTTGAATGTTCCAGCAATTCTACGGTTTCACCCGTCTGCCCTTTTCCAGGTCCATCCCTACCGCCGACCTGTTCGCCACGGACGGTCAGAAGGAACTCTCTGCCCGCCTGACCTACCTCGCCCGCGAGCAGGGCTTTGGCCTCATCACCGGTGAGTTCGGCTCCGGCAAGTCGACCGCCGTGCGCGCCTTCACCGACTCTCTCGACTTTAACCGCCATCTGGTCATCTACCTCACCAACCCCACCACCGGCATCTCTGGCCTGTATCGCGAGCTGT
>CAZGRF010000582.1:0-2718 GCA_964527825.1 uncultured Pirellulales bacterium | reverse complement strand
GCAAGGGATACGACAACGAGCAGGCCAAAGATTTAACGCAGGGCTTCTTCCACGAGATCGTCCTGGGCCGGCGTCTGGTCGAGCAGGCGGATCAGGGCAAGGGCCGGTTTCGCACATTTCTGCTGACTGCCTTGGACCGATATACGATCAACGCACACCGACACCAGACGGCAGCGAAACGTCACTGTCCCGCTGGAACCATTGCGCTGGACGACATAAGCGACGCGACCCCGTTAGTCGCCAGGGACATGGACCCGCAGGAGGCATTCGCCCATGCCTGGGCACTGAACCTGCTGCACGACGTCTTGTTGCAGGTCGAGCAATATTGCGCAGAACATGGCAAGGAGGTCCATTGGCAGTTGTTCCACCTGCATGTCGTTGCGCCAATCGTCAGTGGGCACGAGCCAACCTCACTGGCAGCGCTATGCGGCCGGTTCAATATTCGCACGATAGTCAAGGCCGAGAACATGATCGTCACCGTCAGGCGTCGCTTTCAGGCGACGATGAGAGAACACGTGAGGCAATACGTCGCATCGGACGAAGAGGTGGAGCAAGAGATCTGCGAGTTGATGGACATCCTGTCCCGGTAGCGCAATGACACCCCATACCTTGCGTATCAAGGATTGAAGTGGAGTACATGATGGACAATCCAGTGACGACAGAGGTCCAATCGACAAGTCAGAACAGTCTGTCGTACAGGTGGCTCGCTAGGCACCTTAAACCAAGCAGTGCGGCGCGTCTGCTTGGCATCTCACTCGACAACAAGGATGTATGTGAGCACCATCCAAACGAGGCGATTGGTGAGCTGCTTGAGTCGCACCTTGATTGTGTCTGGTATCTTGATGAAGGTCGCCAGCGTATCTGGCCCAAGCTCGTGCGGCAGGTGCCGCGCCGGAACGGCTCGCCTGCGCAGGCAACAATCGGTGAGCTGCTGCTGGACCAGCAGACAAAACTTAGTACAATCAAACAGATCAGAGACCGCGCCAAAGCACAGGTGGTACGCGCGAGCTCTGAGGCCGAACAGGCGGTCATGACGACGATCTACTTTGCTGCCATTGCCAACGGGCTGGTCCATCGCCGAATGAAGATCACGACGTGCTCGTACGCATCTCTCGAATTGTCATTTGAAAAGCTGATTCGCAAGGCATGGATGCCTGCTGGCCTGGCGAACTTGTTTCGGCAAGCAGCGGAGCTATGCAGACAACAATGACCGGACACGGGAGTATGCAATATGAATGGCTGCCTCGATCTCGAGAGCATTGAGCGGTACATCCGGCATCTTTGCTCAGCGGCCCAGGCGGACTTGGTCGAACGCCATATCGCCGGTTGCGAGCGATGCCAAGAGCGCATCGAACAGGCGCGCCGCAACGGGCCAGATGAGTCAGCGACGCTGTCCGTACCGCAGCTCTCCGGTGGGCTGTCCGGACAATGTCCCAACCTGACCGGGTCTGAGGTGATGTTCGAGGGGTATCAGTTGCTGGAAGAACTGCCGCAGGGCGGCCAGGCCGTGGTTTACAAGGCCCTGCACAAGGCCACCCGAGCGAAGGTGGCGCTGAAGATCCTGCTGCCGAGCCTGATCGGCTCGGTCAAGGCCCGCCAGTACTTCAAGCAGGAGGTGGAGCTTGCGGCCAGCCTGAACCACCCGAACATCGTCGCCATCCGCGACAGCGGCATCTCGCACGGCCAGTACTACTTCGCGATGAACTACGTGCACGGTCAGCCGCTGGACCGGCATCTGCAAGCTAAGATGCTCTCCATCAGGGACAAGCTTATCCTGTTCGCCAGGATATGCGACGCCGTCGCGCACGCGCATCAGCGTGGCGTCATCCACCGCGACCTGAAGCCCTCCAACATCCTGGTCGATGAACGCGATGAGCCGCACATCCTGGACTTCGGGCTGGCCAAGACCGCCGCGAACCTCAGCGCCTCGACCGACGGCGCCATGATGCCCACGATCACCGGCCAGATCAAAGGCACGGTGGCGTACATGTCGCCGGAACAGGCGGCCGGCCGGTCGGATCTGGTGGACGTGCGAACGGACGTCTACTCGCTCGGCGTGATCCTCTATCAGATGTGTACGGGCAAACTGCCGTACGGTGTGCCCGGCACGATCTATGAGGCCCTGCAAAACATCCAGCGCGCCGAGCCGGTTCGCCCGAGACAGATGGTCAGCCGATTCGATTCCGATGTCGAGGCGATCATCCTCAAGTGTCTGGCCAAGGACCCGGACCAGCGGTACCAATCGGCCGCCGAGCTCAAGCAGGAGGTGAAGCGCTGGCTGGCTGGGCTGCCGATCGTCGCCAAGTCCGTCAGTTCGATGTACCTGCTCCGCAAGATTGTCGCGCGGCATCGCTCCACCGCGACAGTCGCGGCATCCATGATCGTTATCCTGTGCAGTGCCACATACGTTAGCTCTTACATGTACAAGCGGGCTGATGTCGCCCGCGCTGAGGCGCAAGCGACGGCGGACCAGGCGCTGAGGATGGCGCAAGAGCAGAGGGCCATCGCGAAGGGTGCTGCCGGTCTGCTTGCCGATCTGTTGGTGAGAGAGCGACAACTCTTGGGCAAGCCGGCGTCGCTGCTGCCACGCTATGGACCACGTCGCGATACAGATGGACTGTCGCAGGATCGCGCGGTACTGAATGTGGTGCCAGTCACGGCTACAGACGGCGAGTCGAGCCGATCACTGATCTCGGAAGCTGGGCACTAGTGCGCGAC
>CAZGRF010000581.1:0-2719 GCA_964527825.1 uncultured Pirellulales bacterium | reverse complement strand
CTGACCGCTTCCGGCGGACCCTTTCGCGGGGCCAGCCGGCAGGAGTTGGAGCAGGTAACCCTCGAGCAGGCTTTGTCGCACCCGGTCTGGCGCATGGGGCCTAAGATCACTATCGATTCCGCGACCATGATGAACAAGGCGCTCGAGATCATCGAGGCGCGGTGGCTCTTCGATGTCCCGGTGGATCGGATCGATGTGCTGATCCATCCCGAATCGATCGTGCATTCGCTCGTGGAGTTCGTCGACGGGTCAGTGATCGCTCAGCTCGGTCAGCCTGACATGTGCCTGCCGATTCAGTACGCCCTGACGTATCCACAGCGCGTCGCGGGGATCTCAGAACGGCTCCGGCTGGAAGAAATAGGTTGTCTTCGTTTTGAGAAGCCTGAGCCCGAAACGTTTCGCGCGTTGGTTCTGGCGTACGAGGTCGCGCGGACCGGGGGGACGGCGCCGGTTGTCTTCAATGCCGCCAACGAAGCGGCGGTCGAGGCGTTCCTGGCGGGACGAATCAGATTCGTCCAGATCATGGAATTGGTCGAGCATTGCCTGGACAGGCACGATGTCCGGCATACGATCTCTCTCGACGAATTGCTGGACGCCGATGCCTGGGCCCGACGCGAAGTCAAGAACAGACTCAAGCACGAGGTCCGAAACGCCAGGTCCTGAGCGGGACGGGACTCGCAAGCTGTCCTGCTGCTCACGGGCCTTTGATGTTCTGTCTTCTTTTGGAGTTGTTTGATGTCAAAGAAGGGAAGCTCGCCGAATGGGATTCTTGGCAGCGTTTTCTGGATCGCCATTCTTGCGGTGGTCGTTTACCTGATCGTTCGGAATGCAAGTGTAGTCGGCAACGTCGCCGTTGTCCTGCTTGGCTTCGGCGCCGTCGTGCTCGTGCATGAGTTCGGGCACTTCATCGTCGCCAAGCTGTCGGGGATCAAGGTGGAGGCGTTTTCGCTGTTCATGCCGCCGACGGTGTTGGGATTCCAGCGAACGGCCGAAGGCATTCGCTTCCGTGTTCTGCCGATGTTCTTCTCCAAGTCGGGCGAGTCGTCGGAGGAAGAAGGGAGCTTGACCTTTACGCTGGGCAAAGGCGGCAGAGAAGGCGATACGGAGTATCGTATCGGCCTGATTCCTTTCGGTGGGTATGTCAAGCTGCTGGGCCAGGATGACGTCGGCCCCGTCAAGCAGATCAGCGATCCGCGCTCTTTCGCCAACAAATCAGTCGGTGTTCGGGCGGCTGTCATCGCGGCCGGCGTGACCTTCAACATCATCAGTGCGGCGATCGTGTTGATGATCGTCTTTCTCGTCGGCATGAATTCCCCTCCGGCGGTCGTCGGCACCGTGATTCCCGACTCGCCCGCAGCCAAGGCAGGCTTGCAGCCCGGCGATGAGTTCCTTGAGATCGACGGGGAGACCCGGGACCTCGATTTCAGCGCCATCGACCTGGCGGCGGCCTTGTCGGATGCCAACGAGGCGGTCCCGGTGACGATACGACATCCGGACGGGACGGTTGAGGAGATCGGACTGGTGGCGGAGAAGTTGCCGGGCGGACAACTGCGAGAGTTCGGGATCGAGCAACCGATCAGTCTGACACTCGCGTCCATTGCCGACCCAGAGGTGTTAGAGGAGAGGACCGGCCTGCTGCCGGGCGACACCATCACGGGCGTGGCCGGCCAGGCCGTTGACCACAAGTGGACGTTCGACAAGATTGTCCGTGAGACCCTCTCGCCGCAGGTGGCGATTACTGCCGAGCGCCGGGCGCCCACCGGCGGTGTCGAGCAGGTCCATACCGAGTTGAAGCTCGCGTGGGCTGTGGGCGATTGGGATGCCAGAGCCGAGACGGACCTGGCGAATGTCTACTCGCTTGTCCCCCGTCTCCGCGTCTTGCAGGGCCAATTGTCGCGGACGGATGCCAAGGGCCTGGAGCAGCAGGGCTTGCGGGCCGGCGATATCATCCTTGCGGTGGACAGCGTCGAGAATCCCACCTACCTGGAATTGCGCCAGACCACCGTCAAGTTCGAGGACAAGCCGTTGGCGGTCAAGGTGTCGCGTGCCGATCCCAACGGCGTCGAGCGTGTCGTCACGGTGACGGTCACGCCGCGCCGCGATCCGACCAGAGACCGCGTGCTGATCGGTTTCGAGCCGATGCTTGATGCCGAGCACGCTGTGGTCGCTGCCACCGTAGCGACTGAGGGAGGCGCCGAGAAGCTCGAGATCCCCCGCGGCGCGCGCATTACGACGGTAGGCGGAAAGCCGGTGTCCAACTACTACGACATCATCCGCGAAGTCCGACAGTGGGAAGGCCAAGCTGTCGCTCTTGGATATGAACTCGGCGAGCAAGTACGCGGCGAGCTGTCCCTGCAGACCGCCGGCATTGTCCAGCCCATTCAGGTGAACTCGAAGCCGGCGGATCCTCTGCCCCTCAAACGGCTGGAACGGCTCTACAAGGCCGGGAGCCCGGTCGAAGCCATCCAGATGGGCTACCGCAAGACGGTGATGTTCATCACCATGACGTACATCACGCTGGGGCAGTTGATCGGGGGGCTGCTCAGTCCCAAGCTCCTCATGGGGCCGGTCGGCATCGTCGTGTCGAGCTATCAGATCGTGGCCCGCGAGCCACTGGTCTACTACGCGTACTTCCTCGGCTTGATCAGCGCCAGCATCGCCGTGCTGAACTTCCTGCCCATTCCTCCCTTCGACGGCGGCCTCATCGTCCTGATGCTGG
>CAZGRF010000580.1:0-2722 GCA_964527825.1 uncultured Pirellulales bacterium | reverse complement strand
GATCCGGCCCGGAGCCAGTTCTCCACATGGCTCCTGACCGTCGCCCGGAACAAGAGCCTCAACGCGTTGAAGAAGAAGCGTCCGCAGGTTGTCGGAGCGACGCCGGATCAGGTTGATGATGCCGGGCCGTACGAGGACGCGACACATCATGAGGCGTTTGCCATGCTGGATAGAGCCTTGGCGGCGCTTCCGGCAGTGCAGCGGCGGGCCTTTGTGCTGGTCGAGTTCGAGGGGCTCTCATACGAGGAGACTGCGCAGATCGAAGGGACGCGAATCGGCACTATCAAATCCAGGGTCAACAGGGCCAAGGCCAAGTTGGCCGCGGCTCTGAGACGACTTAAGGAGGATGACTGATGAGGCACAAGGGCATCTATGGTGATTGGATACGCGTCCGGAAACAGGTCGATGTCAGTCCGAATTTCGCCGAGCGCGTCATGGATCGGATCGACCGGTGTGAATCGAGCAAAAGCGGGTTGCTGTCCGGACGGACCAGACTGATTCAACGCGTCAGCGCTTCGTCGTGGGCAAAGGCGGCCGCCATCGCGCTGGCCGCGGGCCTGAGTTTCGGGCGAATCCTGCTGACGCTTCACCTGCTGTTTTTG
Organism: uncultured Pirellulales bacterium; assembly: GCA_964527825.1. GTDB lineage: Bacteria > Planctomycetota > Phycisphaerae > Sedimentisphaerales > Anaerobacaceae > JAFGLV01. Next base: position 2,120 of record CAZGRF010000580.1, on the reverse strand, counting down.
CCGTAGGCAAGAGGAGAGCAGAATGAATGAAAGAACGACATCCCACCCCAACAGAAGGCGGGCCTGGCTGGCAGTGGCCTTTTCTATCCTCATGCCGGGCGTAGGGCACGTCTACTGTGGCAGGCTGGTGCATGGCCTCGTCTTCGGCCTGTTGTACGGCGTCGCGATTCCCGTGATCCTGGGGCTGCTGGCCTACGTCGGCCCGGCGTCCACAGTTCTATTCGGCCTCCTGATGGTTGCGGCCGCCTTCGGCATCGTGGTCGTCGCCGCGGTTGACTCGTACCGACAGGCCCGCAAGACGCGAACAGACTATGAGATCAAGGCCTACAATCGTCCTGCCGTCTACATCCTCTTGGGGCTGATGATTGAAGGCAGTTGCGTCGGGTTTGCACTGCACATTCGAGGAAGTCTCTTCGAAGCTTTCCGCCTCCCCGCGGCCTCGATGTACCCGGCCATTGCTCCCAACGACCGTATCCTGGTCGATAAGCGCGCGTACCGGACGGAAGACCCCGAGGTCGGTGACGTCGTCATCTTCCACCCGCCCACAGGAGACTGGCGGATGAACTGGATCAAGCGGGTGGTGGCTGTGGCCGGGGACACCGTGGAAATTAGGGAGGGCCTCTTGTACGTCAACGGTCAATCCCTGATTCAGCGCAGGATAGGCCCGGGACGCGTCGTTATCAGACAAGGCGGTTCAAACCAAGCGATTGACGGCGAAATCGCTGAGGAAACCAACGGCAGCGCCAGCTACAGGGTGTTTTTGACACCAGCGGCCGGCACGTCACTACAGGACTTCGCCCAGATCACCATCCCTGCCCATCATTGTTTTCTGCTGGGTGACAATCGCAATCAGTCGTTCGACAGCCGCCAGTTCGGACCGGTCCCTTTGGCGATGATCGGGGGTCGGGTCGATTATCTCTACTGGCCGGCCGATAGCTGGTCCCGCTTCGCGAGAGTCAGATAGTCCAACACGGCCGCAGCCACGGTGTGCGCGGACGGCGCACGGCACAGCGGCGGTCTCGGGATTCCGCGTGCCCGCGATACTCTCATCGCCCAAGCTCCCCGATACGTAACTGTCCCACAGAGTGTGGTCTGCCATTTTGGGCACAAGCGCTCGTTGTCCGGCGCGGGGCTTTCTTGACATCTGCCCCTGCGTCGGCGATACTGGCCGATGCATAAGTGTCTGCAATTCGTAGTGTTGGTGTTGTCAGTCGGAATCGGTTTGGAGTGAACGCATGAAAGCATCCGAGATCAAGAAGGGCTTGTCTGTGAAAATCGACGGTAAGCTCTACATCATTGTTGACTACGACCTCGTGAAGCTGGGAAAGGGCGGTGCGGTCTACCAGACGAAGCTCAAGAGCCTGGCAGACGGTTCGATTCAGAACGTGAGGCTGCGCTCCGACGAGACCATCGAAGAGGCGTTCCTGGATAAGAGAACCTATGAATACCTGTATTCGGCCGGCGAAGGACACGTTCTGATGGATACGACGACATACGATCAGATTACGCTCGATGACGACGCTTTCGGCGATGGCCAGAAATACCTCAAGCCTAACACGCAACTGCAAGTGAGCATGTACGAGGGCCGGCCCGTGGTGGTAACACTGCCGAACACGGTGGATCTGGAGGTCACCGATACGCCGCCTGAGATCAAAGGCGCCACCGCCACGAACCAGAACAAGCCGGCCACGCTCGAAACGGGTCTTGTGGTGACGGTCCCCTCGTTTGTCAAGGTCGGGGAGTTGTTGCGCGTGGACACGCGGACCGGTGAGTACGTCACACGGGTCAAGGAGTAGACCCAGCGCGGCTATTGGCGGTGACTGCGAGGTTGCTGCGCGAGACTGCGATGACAAGGTCTTTGTGAACAGGATGGGACGCACGACATGGCTCTGGAAAAGGTAAGCAAGGTTCTGCTGAAGATCTTCGGCTCACGGAACGAGCGATTAGTCAAGTCGTATTCCCCCATCGCCGACCAGACCGGCGCGTTCGAGGACCTGCTGCGGCGGCTCGACGACGAGGCGCTGAAGGCCAAGACGGCCGAGTTCAAGGCAACCCTGGGCGCGGGGAAGAAGCCCGAGGACATCCTGCCCGAGGCCTTTGCGGTGGTGCGTGAGGCGGCG
>CAZGRF010000579.1:0-2724 GCA_964527825.1 uncultured Pirellulales bacterium | reverse complement strand
GCTGGGCGGCGTGGTTGGCGTCTTCGACGTAGAGGCGCAAGCCGCAGACGTGTGGGCGGCGTGACGCCTCGTCCTTCAGGAACGCATGCAGTTTCTTGAAGATACCCCGGCGGCGAAACTCCGGGCGGACGTAGACGCTCTGGATCCACCAGAACAGCCCGCAGCGCCAGTCGCTCCATTCGTAGGTCACCAGCAGGGAGCCGACCACTTCGCCCGCGACGACGGCGACCGCGTAGAAACCGTGATCGGCGTTCGTCAGCACCGCCCGCACGCCCCGCGCGACGACCGCCGGGTCCAGCCGCTTGCGTTCCGTCTCCCAAGCCATCGCGATATTGAACTGCGCGAGCGTGTCCGCGTCGCCGAGCTGACCCGTTCTGATAATGACTTCGTCCGCCATTCGTTGCCCTTTGTTCGTCTGAAGCGCGTTCCCAGCCCCCCAACGCCGCCAGTATAGCCGCCCTGAGTGACTCCTTCAAACCCCAACCAAGACCCACCGCCCGCCAGCAAACAGGCGAGAAACAGCACCTTCTTCTTCACCATCCCCCAATTAGGGGAACCCACTGGGGCGAGGGTGACCTGAGGGCGGTCACGTCTCGCGTTTAGTCGTGGCGAGACGCTGACTTTCTCGCCCAGCAGGCATGGCTATGAGGAGAGAGACACGCAGGGCACGAATTTGTCACCCCGAGCCGCTGGCGAAGGATCTCCTTGGTGAGTACAACGGGGACAGTCGAGAGATCTAATTGCGAACACGGTACACTCACCACTGCTGGCCAGACCCCATCGACTCCGGTCAGGGCGACAAACACATGACTCGCTTCTTCGACAAGCCAATCGTGTGGCCATCGGAAGGCAGGGTTTGTGAAAGCGATCGAGACCCTCGTCAGAAATCCCAGGTTCTCTGGCCGTTTGGCTTCTTCCGCGTGACCCCGCGCCAGATCTGCAGCGCGATGCGCGCGCGAGAACAGAAGATCAAGTAGTAGATGGGACGCCCTGACACCGTTTTGATCCTCTCAAATCCGGTTTCGGCATATCCCAGTTCTTGCTGGATCACCTCAATATACATGTCTCTGAGGCCCTTCGCGTAGTCGTGCGCAGGCATGCCCTGCAGACGAGCACGCCAATCAACCGAGTGCCCAAGGCAGCGGTCAAGATTGGACTCAGGGTTCTTGAGATAATACGCGGCCCAGTTTCTGAGAGCGTCTAATCGATCGGGGAAGAAGAGGATCAAATCTACTCTCTTAGCTGAGAGAGACCTCAAGGTGTCGAGGTCCATGTGGAGTCCATAGGGATCTATGAAGCACAGTGACAGGGCACGGTCAGGAATCTCACCAACAATCGTGTTTATCTTTTTGTTTGCATCGCCTTTGAGAATCTGCGAATCAGGTCTCAGCGCGGTGACGCGTTGGTGCAGGGCGTTGTAGCATCTCGCGTTCTGTTCGCACAGGTGAAGCCTCGCGAAAGGATGGCGGGCCTGCACAGCAATCATCGGTGATCCCCACGCGAGTGTCCTCGATTTCCGCAGGCGCTCTATTCCCGCCCCGGCAAATAGATCGACATAGTGTAGGCTCTCCCAGCGCTTGTCTTTCATGGCGGTCGTGAAGGCGTTGATGTAGTGCTCGATGAAATGATGCTTGTGCCTGGAGTGTTCCGCAACCTCAGGAATGTACAAACCATCATCTTCAGGCTGTGGCAACTGCCGCATAGGTCAACTCCCTCTGCGTGGTTTCTCGGGGTACCTCCTCCCATATTCTGTGGTCCAGAGCTCGGCCGTTTGCCTTTTTGTTCACGCCGCCCCATTGCTTGAAAAAGAAGGGGACTCGTGCGGCCAGGCATTGGTCCCGGACGTCGGCGACCCAATCGTAGTCCATCCGTCGTGCGCCGGGCCCCGACTCGCCGCCAGCGATGACCCAGTCGATATCCTCAAGGTCGCCACTCGTGATCGCACCAAGCAGCGGCTCGAAGGAGATGAACTTGATCGCGGCGTCGGTTCGGCGCAGGTCGTCGATGCGCCAGGCATAGTCGTCGCTCTCGACCGTTACGCCCATCCAGACGTTCGAGGGCCAGGGCAATCCCCCGCTCAACTCCGCGAGTCTTCCAGAGCGTTTGGTCAGGATCTGGAAGCGGTGCTGGGGCGCGCGGGCCATCACGTCGAAGACCCGCCGAATGAAATCCAGGGGAACATCTTCGTGAAACAAGTCGCTCATCGAGTTGACGAAGACCGTTCGCGACTGCTTCCAGCGCAGGGGCAACGCCAGCATGTGAGGGTGCAGCGTGACCTCGAACCCGTTGCGGTAGTTCGGTTGGCCCATCGCCTGGAGGCGCCTGGCCATGCGTTCGGCATAGCAGTTCAGACACCCCGGGCTGACCTTCGTGCAGCCGGTCACCGGGTTCCAGGTGCATTCCGTCCATTCGATCTTCGAGTTCGCCGCCATTGGCTCTCCTCTGCCAAAACCATCAATACGATAGTCCTACATGGCTGAAAGATCAACCATTTGGGCGAGAAACGCTTTGTCAATAGTACAGTATTGCTGTCCGAGCGGGAATAGGCCAGGCACGCGGCCTGCTGCCACGGAATGCAGCCTGGCAGAAAAACCCTCACTTTGGACGAACCGGTGAGCGGATATATAGTATTATTAAAATATAGTGAAATGAAAATATGTGAAGGGCACGGCAATGGATAAGGAACTGGCGACACATGCGGCGGATGTTCTGAAGGTCATCGCC
>CAZGRF010000578.1:0-2730 GCA_964527825.1 uncultured Pirellulales bacterium | reverse complement strand
GAAGAACGCCCAGAAGAACATGTCCCGTAGGGGTGCTATGTCTTTTTCGCTGAGGTTCGTGCGGCGATCTGATTCATCCTGATCGCACATAGCGACAAGATAGCCCATTTCCATCACGGCGGCTCTTCGTATTTCGGCATCCTCCGAAGCTAGTTGCCGTTCCATGAACGATAGGTAGGCCGGGTCCTGCTGTTCAGCCATGACTCTGAGCACGCACTTCCTGACATCCTGATTGCCCTTTTCATAGACTGCCTCAAGGTGCCGCCGTGTACCGGGAGCGCCAATCGACCGCAGCGCCGCGCCGATGTCATGGCTGAAGTAATGCCCTGCGATGCGCGTCGTAGGACTCTGCAGTCTCGCGATCAACGGCTCGACTCCAGAGAAATCCCCCAGCACGCCCAATGCACGCGCAGCCCCCAATTGATCCCAAGGATTGTCAGACGTCAACAGCTCCCGCAACTGCGGTGCCGCATTGGGATCGGGGAACCGCTGCATAAGTCCAAGGACCTCGTAGCGGACCCCGCCGTGGAACTGGTCGTTCTCGGGGCTTTGTGCCAGGGCCACGGTGAGCCGCCGAGCCAGCCCCTCGCCACCAGCCGCTCTGATCGCAGAACATATGTAACCTCGCCTATTATGATCCACCTCCTGGAGCAACGCCTCCAGCAGCCGGGACGCGGCGTTCTCAGCACCCTCGACTTTGGTGAAGGAGACCGTGGCATGAGGACAGCCCTGTTCGATGATCAAGTCCAGCAGCGGCTCCAACGCCCAGGCATGACCCCCTTCTCCAATCGCCCGTGCTATTTGGCGTTTCCACGGCGTGTCCTCGCTAGGCTGGTGCTTCGCCGCGTTGAGGAAGATCGGACCGAGGCGCGCGTCGTCGAGGTGCGCCACATGTCCGGATAGCGCGCCCAGAGCACTCGGCGAAGCCTGTCGGCAGAGCTCGACCAAGGTATCAGCAGCATCTTGCCGGCCTAGTGCCGCCAACCTGCTCAACTCGCCCAGAGCGGCACTGCGGACCTTGCTGTCGGTGGATGAACTCGCCGCAAGTAGAACCGGATAGACATCTCGGTGCTCCCTGTATCGACCGAGCTGGCGGACCATCTCTACAGTCAGACCCCGCTTGCTTCTGTCGACCAGCGCTCGAACAGCTCGATCCCTCAGTGCCGCATCGGAGTCGTTCTCGTGATCGGCCCACCAGCGCCGCCAAGCCTCGCGCCGCTCTTGCGGCGATGTGGCTGTCGCGACCATGGTTTTGGCCTCCTCCTCGGTCAGATGCCCTAGGACGCGTAAACGATACTCAGCCGCACTGCGATAACGGGGCGAAGGGTCCGAGACAAGCGGAATCAGCATATCCAGATCGTTTCTCCCGATGGCGTAAATGAGCTGAGACGCTGCCAGTTCCAGACGCCCGTCTGCCGTCGCTGGAAGAGCTTCGATCACCCTGGCGGAGGGTGCCGCGCCCGTTCCTCGCAATGCGCTGACGCCGCGTCGAATCAGGTTCGGATCGGAGCTGGACAGCAACGCATGGAAGTCAGCCTCCGCTCGGTTCGGATCTCGACGATACAAGTCGCGTCCAAACGCACTCACGGGAAAGCCCGAACCACCAAATTCTGACATGATCTGAAAGAGCTCGTCGTAGGTCGGGACATACGCGAGGTCCCCTTCGGCACGAATGACCCAATCCAGCCAGCGTTTGTCATCTTCCAGGGCCTCGTACGCCGCGTCAAGCTCATAGCTGACACCTTCGCGCTCGGCGCGGCCCCTGAGCCGCTCAATCTGCCGCTGGACCGACAGCCCAGCTCGGAGTTCCTTCAGGAGGAAGGCGTATAGAGCATCCTGCTGCAACTCGGGCAGCACTCGCCGCTGGAACGCCACCCTTGCCTCTTGGCTCAGTTCCGGGAATACCTGCTTGAAGGCCCCCAATGTCGCGGTCGCGTCCCCTCGACGAAGCCGCCCCACGGCCATCTCGCGTTCGTATCGAGCGGACGAATCCAGTCGACGAACGTCGCGCTGGGCCGGCGGTTCGGCAGGCCGATCCTCCCCTTCGCAGGAGATCGGTAGAAAGGCCAGAACACACAGAAGAACCATCGCTCGCATAGTAAACCTCCCGATGCTGGAGACAGCGCCGGTTCCCGTCGGACCACCACCATTGGCCGTATCGAGTGCAATCTCGTCAGGTCGGCTGCTCGCCTCGACCGTCCGTCAGTATCATTGTAGCAGCGATATCCCGTCGCCGCAATCCCATCGCGCGATTACGATGCGGCCATGGACTTGTCAGTCGCGAAGGTTTGCGGTAAGCTGTCCGGCAGATCGGCTGGACAAAGGATGCTTGGAGCATGAGCGATTTCGAACAATTCGAGCAGTTGATAGAGGGCGGCTACTCCTGCGTCTCCATCATCACCCAGGAAGAGCATTACGCCCTGGAGGTTGTGCGCAAGGCCGCCGCCAACCTCAAACGAGACATGTGGGTCTGGTCGGTCGCCGACGGCGTCCGGGACGGGCTCATCGACGGCAGTCCTTCTATCGCCGACACGGACAGCGCGGCGGCCGGGCTGGCCAACATGTCCCAGGCCAAGCCGGGGTCGATCCTCGTCACGCTCGATCTAGCCGAGCACGTGCGGAGCGGCAAAGCCCTGCGCATCCTCCGAGATATGATCGAGAGCTTCGACAAGACGGGCCTGACCATCGTGATGATCGACAGCAGCGACAAGATCCCCGACGTGGTGAAGA